>JASMJM010000077.1 GCA_030749725.1 Pseudomonadales bacterium
GTTTTTTATTTGCTCGCGATTCAGCATGGCATATTGTTTCTGAATTGTCTGAAACACACCCTTGCTATATTGTCAGGTTGGTGCAGGAAGAACCCAGCTTCCGGGTTGGCTGGCTGCGCGATGGGGTCTTAACCTTCTTAATAACTTTATGAGCAGACTCTAGTTAGCGTCGAGGTTTGCCGCGAAGTCGTTTACCTGCACTTCTCGGGATGGCTGCATGCCGATGGTGCGACCTTCCAGCAGGGCTTCCGCCAAGGGCACGCCGCGGGTGATTCGGTGCATGGCCCAGAGGGTGCCGACCCGATTGGCGGAAGCGCAGTGGATCAGCAGCGGATAGTGATCACCATTCTCCACCCAACTCGAGAATCGGTCCAGCTGCTGCTCTGTCGGTGATTCCCGTGCGATGGCGATGTTCGCATAATTGAATCCCAATTCGGTGGCCGCTTGTCGTTCCTTGTCAGTTCCTTCTGCTTGGGTGCGCAGGTCCAGTATGGACTTGAAGCCGAGGCTCTGTAGTCTCTGAAGTCCACCCTCCCTGATGGTACCTGCAGTAGCAATTGTCGGCGTGGTTCTGTTGTAGTTCAGTACCAAGCTGCCTACCCGGTCACCAAAAGGTACCTGCCCTTCTTCCGCACTTAGATGGAGGGATAGAGACAGGAGGACTAGTGATAAAACAGTCTTCATAAGTGGATCCACTGTTGGTGTTTCGTTCAGGTGATTTCCGCCATGGACAGCGCAAACCTTATCAGATTTGAATTCTTGTTGTCGCCGGATTTATGCTGATTTACCGCAGTCCTCGGGAAGCTGACTCATAGCTGTTGTGGTATTCTGAAACATTCAGGTGACGCATAGCAGCTTCAGGTGAACGATCGGAGCAGGAGACAAGAACATGACAAATCGATCTTACCTCAGCAAGCCTTTTCTGACCGCCTTTAGCGACGGGGATCCGGTGACGGCCGGAGCCCATCGCCGCTTTCAGAGCGAAGTTCCGGGAGCCAAAGACCAGCAGCACGTCACCATACCAGGAGCTGGTCACTTTCTGCAGGAAGATAAGGGTGAAGAGCTTACTACTGCGGCACTTGCCTTCATGCCGAGCAATCCGTTAGCGTGAGCAAGGGGGTCAACATGAGATTGAAGTGGAAGGGACAGTCGCTGTGCTTGATGATCGCGTTCTTATCTGCTCAAGTCCTTGCCGGAGATGAGCCGAAGAGCAGCGACAGTGAGCAACACACTGTCTACGAGTATGTCACCTGCGCGGTCTACTACAGGATGCTGATCGGTGCACTGAAGAGCAACCCGTCCGATCTTTCGTCTTTGGAAGATGTCTATCTGGATCAGATGAACCGTGCTATCAGCCAGGGCAGACGGGCTGCCAGAAAGGAGTGGGGCGCGCAAGATGCGGACAAGGAATTTGATCTGGAATGGCAAAGTGAATATGGTGAGATGATCACTGAGATCGACAAGAACTATAGCAAAATCAGAAAATTGAAGATGAAATATGCCGATAGCTGTGATCAGATAACCAGCACGGGTGAACAGATCAAGCTTACCGGCACACCGGTCCTACCCGCACTGGCGCTGTTGGATTGACTATTGTTCTACCTTCATGCATGTAAACCGTTACCGGGGATGGCAGCGTCAAAGTAATGGTTCGGTGCCGAGAGGGGAAGGACAGTTGGCACCGTGTTAATAACGGGATTCTTGGAGATCAGCATGAGATTATGTCGGTCGATACTTTTCATTTTGGCGGCCCTGCCTGCTGCTCTGCAGGCTGGGGACGAAGTTGACCAGCAACGCACGGTGAGCTCGGATGGTGTCGTGGAGATTCAAAATACGCGCGGTGCAGTCAAAATCACCGGCTGGGAAGAAGATGTCGTCAGGATCAGTGGTGAGCTGGATGATCTGGCCACCGGTCTTACCTTCGAAGTAGAGGATGGGGTGACGCTGATCCGGGTGGACATGCCCAAGCGGGACATCAACCATGGCGATGGCTCCGATCTTCACATCCGAGTGCCCAGAAGGAGCAGGGTTGAATTTGACGGTGTTTCAACAGATGTCGTCGTCAGTGAGATAGCGGGCGGCACTGGCGTACATTCTGTGAGCGGAGACGTCCGTGCCCTTCGATTGGACAATCGAATCCGCATCAAATCGGTCAGCGGCGAGGTAGATGTCGGTCAAGCCACCGGTAAGATCAGGGTGTCCACGGTCAGCGGGGACATGCACCTTGATCTTGATACATCGGAAATAGCAGTAGATGCAGTGTCCGGCGAGGTTAGATTGAGGCTGGGTGACTTTGACAGGCTGACAGTTTCCACAGTCAGTGGTGATCAAGACGTCGCAGGTCATCTGAATGATTCCGGTCATGTGTCCATGCGAAGTGTCAACGGTGAGATGTCCCTTCGCTTCAGCGACAAGGTCAATGCACAGATAGATGTCAAGACGGGTCCCGGGGGTGACATATCCAACCATATGACAGCCGATGAACCGGAGGATGTCTTTCCTGTTCAGATGAAGCTGCGAACGACACTGGGTGATGGCTCCGGAACGGTCACTATGAATACCGTGAACGGTGACATCAAACTGCTGAGTGGCAGATAACACATCTGCTCTGGGGCAGTATTGCTAATATATCGTTGCACATAGATTTGGCCGATAGCATGTGACACATTAGAGGCGACATTGACCACGCAATCCAACAGCTGGCTACACGATGTGTACGAACAACTGAGACGCCGCCGGGTGATCCGGGCGGTCACCATCTATGTCGTCGCCATGTGGCCTGTCATTCAGATAGCAGATATCCTGTCCCCCGCACTGAATCTACCCAATTCAAGCATGCAGCTGTTGCTGTTTGTTTTCTTGGCCGGTTTTCCCGTCGTGCTGATTCTCTCCTGGCTCTTTAATATCACCCCGCAGGGTGTGGTCAGGGTACCCGCAGGTGATGCAAATGCTGAGGAATCCGTACTCGGCAGAAAAACCGAAATCCTGATCATAGGCAGTTTGTTGCTGGCTGTCGTCATCCTGTTTGTTATCCAGGCCACCGTGAAAGTGAGCGTGGAGTCAGGCAGTGAGGGGCAGAGCACGCCTGCATTTGAAAACGGCATCAAGTCAATTGCCGTGCTGCCGTTCTTGTCCTTCAGCGAGGATGTGAAGGATCAGTTTTTTGCTGACGGATTAACTGAGGAGCTGTTGAATGTTCTCTCCAGAATTAGCAACCTTCGAGTCGCCGCCCGTACATCTTCCTTTGCCTACAAGGGCGTGAGTAAGAACGTCCAGGAGATTGGCGCCGAGCTGAATGTGGGCTTTATTTTGGAGGGAAGCGTGCGACGCAACGATGTCGACGACACTGTCCGGGTAACTGCCCAGTTGATCGATATCGAAGCCGGCTCGCACCTCTGGTCGCAGACCTTCGATCGTGAATTCAGGGATATATTCAAGATCCAGGACGATATTGCCGCGACGGTCGTCAGCAAACTGGAAGTTACCCTGCTAGGCAGTGAGCAACAGCAGATCGTATCGAGAGCGTCTGCCAGCGCGGCAGCGTTGGTAGCGCAAAGTTTGGGCCGCACGGGACTTGCCAAGCGCACCACTAAAGGCCTGCAGGATGCCCTACGCTATTTTCAAGAGGCTATTGACGAAGATCCCAACTATGCAGAAGCTCACTGCGGTCTGGCGGATGCCTATACTTTGCTGGTCAACTATGGACATGCGCCCAAGCAGGAGTATCTGGCAAATGCCCAAGACTCGGTCGAGAGGGCGCTGGATCTGGATGACCGACTTGGCGCGGCCTGGGCTTCCCAAGGGCTGATCTATATGCACCAAGACAAGAATGAGGAGGCGAAGGCCGCGCTAAAGAAAGCCATGCAATTCAACCCCAGTTACGCCATGGCCTACATGTGGTATGCGAATCTTGAAGAGGATGCCGCCAAGCGACTCGCCTACTATCGCCAGGCATTTGAACTGGATCCCCGCTCGCCGGTCGCCGGCTACAATGTGGCTAGCACTTTGATCGATGCCGGGCATGAAGTGGAAGCTATGCAGATATTCAGCAAGATTGTCGAGGCGGATCCCTTCTATCCGGGCGCATATAGGCTGGTTGCCCAGATCAACCAGTTTCGCGGACGTCTGGATGAAGCCATCCTGCAATACAAGAAGGTCTATGGTCTGCAGGAGGACGGTAAGGTTGCCTCTGAGATTGCTGCCCTCTATATCGATCTGGGAGATTTCATCAATGCCGACCATTGGCTGCAGTTAGCCAGCCAGGATGTTCAGGATGAATTCGAAACGCGCCTTTCCTGGCTGAAGATCGGCTCGCTGCTCGCCAGGGGTGACCGGGACGGTGCCGTTGATATGCTGAAACCAATGCTGGCAACGTCGCCGCAGGATGAGACCGCACTGATGAACGCTTCCCTGGCAGGTTATTATCTCGGCGATTTCACTGCTGCCATTGCAGCATTCGAAAAAGTACCGTTCCGAAAGCAGCCCACCAACAAGTGGGAATCCACGGATACCGTGATCGAAGCCGCCCTCGGCGCGGCCTATGCCTATGCGCAACTTGAACAGCAAGACAAAGCGGCTGAGTTGCTACGACAGATCGATGCCATGCTGGCGGAGAAGATGAAGGGCAAAACACGAATCCACCCGGATACCTGGTATAGAAAAGCACTGCTATTGGCAATCGAGGGAGACCAGCAGATGGCGCTTGTCAATCTGCAGAGAGCAGTCGACGAAGGGTGGAGTCAACACTGGCGCCCCTTTGTGGAGCCGTCTCTCGCAGAGATGCTGCAGAACGACATTTTCAAATCGATGATGGCCGGGCTGCAGGCGCGAATGAATCTGATGCGCGAACAGCTTGCCTTTGAAGAGTCGTTCAGGGATAGCTGGCGGGGTTAGTGCTCAGCCTGCTTGGCCGCGGATTGTAAACGGCGAAACAGAGGGACAAGCATCAATATGCTGGTCAGAGTCAACACAGCGGCGCACATGAACGCGGCACCGGGAAAGTAGATGATCGATGTTGTCCTGCTAAAGTAACTAAATAACCCCGTCATCACGGGTGGCCCGAGCACGGCTGTGAGTCCGCTGGCGCTCGAAATCGCCCCCTGCAGTTCTCCCTGGCTGCTGGCCGACACCTGCCCGGTCATGATTCCCTGCAGGGCAGGCATCGTAAGCCCGGATAGGGAGCCCGGCACCATGACCACGTACATCATCCAGCCGAAGGGTGCGAAGCTGTATCCAAGAAAGCTGACGAGAGCACAAGCCAAGCCAACATAGGCTGCTCTGGGTGCACCGATTCTTGGAATCGCGACGCGCGTGAGATAACCCTGCACAAATACCATCAGAGTGCCGACGAAACTCAGGGAGTAGCCAATTTCTCTGGGCGACCAGTCGAACCGCTCGATGGTGTAATAGGACCAGGTGGCGGGCATGACGAAGTAACCGAGATTGAACACGAATACAGTTGCCACCAGGCCAAGCAGGATCGGTTTGGTCTTCAGTTGCATGACGGCACCGAGTGGGTTGGCTCTAGCCACATCAAAGGGGCGCCTTTCCGTTAGTGGCAGCGTTTCCTTCAGCACAGAAAGGGCAAACAGGAAGTTGACGATGCCAAGGGTTGCTGCCGCATAGAAGGGGGTTCGGGATCCAAATTCACCCAGGAATCCACCGATCAACGGTCCGACGATAAAGCCTACCCCGAAAGCTGCCCCGAGCAGGCCGAAATTCTGCGGCCGCTCCTCCGGCGGACTGATGTCAGCGATATACGCATTAGCGATACTGTTAGTCGAAGCAGCGATGCCGGCTATGATACGTCCTGCGAACAGCCATGCGAGGGTGGGTGCAAAGCCCATCACCATGTAATCCACCGAGAACGCAACCAGGGATATCAGCAATACCTTGCGACGCCCGAAGCGATCGCTCAAGTTTCCCAGCACCGGTGCGAAGAAAAACTGCATCACGGCATAAGCAAACATGAGCCAGCCACCATACATGGCTGCCTCTGACAAGCTCGCGCCAGAGACCTCCATCACCAGTTGGGGCATCACCGGAATAATGATGCCGAAGCCGATGGAATTCAGCAACACGGTAGTGAAGATCACGGCCAATGCCCGCTTGGGTGTTTCAGTCCGGCTCATCGATCTGTTTCCATTGTTTGAAGGCTACCCGAGAAGAGGTCTGAGGACGTGCTACGGAAAAAAGGGGGAAAAAAGGGGACAGTTTACTTAATTGGGAATTAAGTAGAGTCTGCTCATAAAGTTGTTAAGAAGGTTAAGACCCCATCGCCCAGCCAGCCAACCCGGAAGCTGGGTTCTTCCTGCACCAACCTGACAATATAGCAAGGGTGTGTTTCAGACAATTCAGAAACAATATGCCAT
>JASMJM010000078.1 GCA_030749725.1 Pseudomonadales bacterium
AGTAGTCTGTTGAACGATGGATGCTTCAGCAACCACTTCAAAGGAATTGATTCTGGGAAGCTGAGCGTAGATCGGTTTTGCCTCGTTTTCCGTAAGGCAACGGGCACTCTTAGCGGTGCTGTCGCAGATAAGATTCTTCCATACGGGTGATTCCGTAGCAGCGGGACCGAAGGGCTGTCCGCTACTGACGATCTCCGGACTGAGCTTTATGTAACCGATGGAGCCATCCGGTCTGGCGATTTTGAGGTAAATGAAGGTGAGTTTCGTCAGACAGTCCGGCGATGTATTCGGGCCAGCCAGCCATTTCATTTTGCTGCTGATCAGAGGTTCGCTGTATGCCTCATCGAATGTGTAGCTGACGGTCAGCTCTGTGATGTTGCACACTGACGCACGAAAGCCCTGCCTGGTGATCTGACTGCTGGTTGCCGCCTGGCCGATAAGGTGGATAGACAGCGCGACGATCAGTATTGCGGAACGCGTTATTTTCATAGGCAATCGGTATGGGTTGGCTGGCCCGTTATTTTACCTCCCTCGAGGGACAAAACACAGTCGGAGTGTCATTCGTTCAAATCGTTGCCTGGCCAGCAGTTTTCAATAGCCTGCGTTTATCACCCAGCCGTTGGGTGAATCCGGTCCGGTCGAAATACTCCAGCACCTCGATGGCCAGATTACGGCCGATCGCTGTTTTGTCCCGGTATTGGGAAGCTGAGAACTGTAGATCCGGCGATTCCGCTGCCAGCAGTTCAGCGCGCCGTGCCAATTCGTTTACTGTTTCCGGTAGGAAGTACCGATTCTTGACAACTCGTGTCAACAGTCGCAATTGTACTGCGCGACCCAGGAATTGCTCCAATTGTCTCGTGGGTATCCTCAAGTTTGCAGCCAGTTCGTGCACGACGGGGGGCTTTAAGCCGGTTTTCTGGAGCAGTGGCGAGATCTTGTTCCACAGATCGTTTTCTGGAGCAGTCAGGCTGGCCGAGTGACCGGTCAGATGCAGAGCTGAGCCGGTTATGAGGATCTGCTTTGCTGCTAACATCTGGCTGCTCACCAGAGCGAACACTTCTGTTGGGGGAACGGGCTTTAGCGTTTGCCGCAGCTGTTTTTCGCCGGGACCGAGGTTTTGCGGATGCGATCTGTGCCATTGTTGCAACGATGCCTGGACGGTCCTCTTGAGACCGTTCCAGTGATCCTTTGAAAACCCGAGACGATAATTCCTTCCCTCTGAATTTAGCTGCACCTCGGTGATCTCGAGCTTGTCGAATACCTGCTGTCGCTCTGCGTCGGTCAGATTCCAGGCGCGTAGGAAGTTCGTTAGATTGAAGCCTTGAGGATGCAACTCCACTAGACCGGCTGCCGAGGCTTCAGCTGTGGGAGATTCCATCTGCGTGAGGTGGTCGAATCGGGATTGCCGTGCTCTGCCCCGTTTCGGGGAGAACGGGTCGATGACGGAGCCGCCGCCGATGGTCCTGGTGGCTGCCTGATTCCTGATAATCAGTCGGTCGCCACGACACAGACAGATTTGTTCATCCATAACCAATTGCACCAGACCGGAGTCCCCCGGTGCCAGCACGGCTTCTTCCAGCAAGGCTATGCGACCGGTCACGTGGTTTGCAGCCGTGTGTATGTGAACCGGGGTCCAGTGTCTTAACGGTTTGTTTTCAGTTGCCAGCAGGTTCATGCGGGCATCGATGCGATTGGTCGGCGCATGTAGCGGCGCGTCGAGCAGCCAGTTGCCGCGGTGTATGTTCTCCTTGTCGAGGGAAGCTGCGGTGATGTTGATGGCACATCGTTCACCATAACGGCCAATGTCCGTTTCCCGGTTTTGTGCATGTATCCCTCTGACTCTTACCTCTATCCCCTGAGGCGAAATAATCAGCTGATCACCAATAGAGACAGATCCCGAGAACACCGAGCCGGTCACCACCAGGCCCGCTCCCTTGATGGTGAAACAGCGATCGATTGCCAGCCGGAAGTGTCCTTGCTTGTGTATCGGTTTGAACTCTTGTGCCATCCGCTGCAGATGTTCCCTCAATGCATCGACTCCTTCACCCGTCAATCCGGATAGGGGGAACATCGGGGAGTCCCGTAAGCTGGTATCCGCTAACAGCCTCTCTACGTCATTGCGAACCTGATCTAACTGATCTGCACTGACGCGGTCGATTTTGCTTAGAGCGACTGCAGCCTTATCGACCCCCAACAGATTCAATATGGCCAGATGCTCCAGCGTCTGAGGCATGGGACCATCGTCAGCAGCGATTACCAACAAGGCGCAATCGATGCCACTGACGCCGGCCAGCATGTTGTTGATGAATCTGATGTGTCCCGGAACATCTACAAATCCAAGGGTACTGACCTCATCAAAGGGGTGGTAGGCAAAGCCCAGGTCGATGGTTAGCCCACGTTTTTTTTCATCTTCAAGGCGATCGGTGTCTACTCCGGTCAGTGCTTTTACGAGCAGGGTTTTGCCATGATCAACATGACCGGCAGTCGCAATAATCATAGAACGTCTGCGGTCTTCAATTCGCTGAGTTGGCCGGTAAACCCTTCTTCATCTTCAAGACATCGTAGGTCGAAGATAAGGGAGCCGGCATTGATCCGACCAATTACAGGTATGGGGAGGCTACGGAACGCGTTAGACATGCGTTCAAGCGCCACGCCATCTCCCTTCTTTGCTGCTGGTCGCAGGCCGATCGCCTTGCTGGCAAGAAGGTCGAGGGGCAGTGATCCGCTTCCGATCTGACTCTGACAATCAACAATCGACACCTCTGCGATTGCACCTACCGCTGCCACTACTGCGGGATGAACCCGCGCAGCCAGTGCGTCGATCTCCTCAACTGTTCGGGTCAGCAGGCGCAACGTAGGCAGGCGCTCGGTCAGGCGATCCGGGTCCAGGTAGAGTTTCAGGACCTCGTATAAAGCGGATATGGTCATCTTGTCTACCCGCAGTGCACGCTTCATGGGGTTGGCCTTTATTCTAGCGATCAGGTCCTGCCTGCCTGCTATGATGCCGGCCTGTGGACCGCCCAGCAGCTTGTCGCCGCTAAAAGTGACCAGATCTGCGCCATTTTCGATGGTCTCGCCGGCGGTGGGCTCAAAGGGCAACTCGAACTTGCGCAGGTCTATGAGCGTGCCGCTGCCGAGATCGGTCACAAAAGGGATCTGATGTTGGCGGGCGATTTCTGCAAGCTCCGTATCTGCTACCGACGTAGTGAATCCCTTGATGGCATAGTTACTGGTATGCACCTTCATCAGGAGCGCAGTCTTGTCACTGATGGCGTTGCTGTAGTCTTTGCGGTGAGTTCTGTTGGTGGTGCCCACTTCGACGAGCCTGCAGCCGGCCCTCGCCATAATGTCGGGCACCCGGAACGACCCGCCTATCTCCACCAGTTCTCCCCGGGATACCGGCACCTCCTGATTCAGAGCCAGAGTATTGAGAACCAGCAGCACGGCAGCGGCATTGTTGTTGACGACGGTGGCTGATTCGGCGCCGGTCAGCTCGCAGAGCAGGGCCTCGATGTGGTTGTCTCTGTCTCCCCTGTCGCCGGTTGCCAGGTCGAATTCAAGATTACTGGCTCCGGCCGCTGTAGTGATAATTGCATTGAGTGCCTCAGCAGGCAATCCGGCACGGCCGAGATTGGTATGCAGCACGGTACCGGTCAGATTGAAAACAGGGAGCAGACTTGCCTCGAGTTGGGAATTCAAACCTTCCGCCACCAGCGTGATTACTCCCTGCATATCAGGCAGTTCAGTTGCTGTTCCCGCCAGATTGGATCGGATGGTTGCCAAGGTGGTTCGGATGACAGATGTAACCAGTTTCAGGCCGTGCCTTTCCAGTAGTCGCTGACAACCCTCGTCTCGAAGTACTTTATCGACAGACGGAACCTTTGACAGCAACTGGTTTTGCACCGGGAAATCCCACTCAGTGATGAAGCGAATAGCATAACATCAAAACTCGTTTTGCTTGCAGGCGACGCAACTTCACTTGCACAGGGGTACTACCTTGCAGCGAGTCGAATGGCATCCTGCAGGGGTCCCAATTCCCTGATCCAAGGCTTGGCTGGCAGCTTCCTGGTTACAGCCCACTCCTCTTTGGCACGAGCAGCAGAGAGTCGATCTGGATAGCAGCCGAGCAATAGTACATAGAATGTGCCGCCTTCACTTTCAATCTGTGCGTAGAGGGGGTCTTTCAATCCGTTGACCCGGGCGTATTCAAGGATTTTGTCCTCCTCCTGCAGGGCGATCAATTGCACAGCATAAAAACCGGCAGGTTTTTGTAGAATGGATGTAGCTCCCTGGATGGGGTCCGACCTGGACAAAGGCGGAGGTCGCGCGGCCAGTGTGCCTGGCGTCGACTCCCTGACTTCCCGTTGCGGCGGATTGGTGGTCCGAACGGAGAGTACTTGGGAAGGATCGCTCTCATCCTGGCAACTCCACCCATCGGTGTCAGGCGTTGGGTAGCAGTACCAGGTAGACGCACCTTCGGAATCGCTGACGACTGGCGTCTGATCACAATCCTCCCCCTCGCACTCCCCATTGGGTCTGAACCAGCTGCAGCCGGATAGACAGATACAGAACAGTAGGACAATCGTTCCCTTCATTTGGTGAATCCTTAAGTGAGACTGCGTGATGACCTTTCTGGGACCTTTCTGGAACCTTTCTGGGACCTTTCTGGACAGCTGCATGGGCGGCATGCAAGCGGCGCAATAGTCCTGCAGCGACGATTCGTAAGTTTAGGTGTAGAACAGCGCTTACACCAGTGAAAAACCCACTGGAAACTGAACGAAGGTCAGGTCTCATGCAGCGGTATTGTAACGGTGAAGTTCTGCGTTCCGAAGGACAGAAGCAAGTGGTTTCTCATCCATCTCTCTCTAACATATTGATTTTAAAAGCAATTCATGAAATTGGCAGGCATTCCGGGGCGTTGGTCCTGGCCTGCTATCTGGTTTCTGGAAATGGCGGAAACGCGTTTCTAAGGGGTATGATTGAGCCTTCAGTCAAACGTGAGTCACAGCAGTGCCCGCATCGATCAGAATAACACTGCCCGGCGTGGTTCGATTGGGCTTTGGACTATCCTTCCTGCTGGCGATTCTACTGTCGTCAGCCTGCGATCAGCCCGACAGCTATCTGTTTACCGGTCCCACCATGGGAACCGTCTACAATGTCAAAGTGGTTCCGGTACCGGCACAATCTCAGCGGGAGCAGTTGGCAGTGGGCATTCAAGGGACGGTTGATCGGATCAACCTGCTCATGTCAACGTACCGGGATGACTCCGAGCTATCCCGGTTCAATCGCTCCAGTCCCGGTTCCTGGTTCGAACTGTCTGCGGAAACAGCGGAAGTGATCTCTCTTGGCCTCACCATCAGTGAATTAACCGCTGGAAGTTTCGATATGACGGTGGGTCCACTGGTGAACCTGTGGGGGTTTGGGCCGCAAACCGGTAGAGATTCAATTCCATCCGAGGCAGACATTCGGGCGGCCCTGCAATTGGTGGGGTACCGGAATATAGTGATGCGTGCCACCCTCCCGTCAGCGGTTCGAAAAAGCGAGAACGTCTATGTCGATCTCTCTGCAATCGCCAAAGGGTATGCGGTGGATAAGGTTGCCCAGTTCCTGGAAGCGAAAGGTGTCGTCAACTACCTTGTGGAAATTGGCGGGGAGTTGAAAGCCAGGGGTCGCAAACAGAATGGTGCATTGTGGCAAGTGGCTATCGAATCACCCGGCGTCGCTGGGCGGGAGTCCCATCGAGTCCTGCCTTTGGCGAACATCTCGGTGGCTACGTCCGGAGACTATTGGAATTACTTTGAAGTAGAGGGTGTTCGTTACTCCCATACCATCGATCCGACCACCGGCAGACCGGTTACCCACAACGTTGCCTCGGTCACGGTCCTTGATTCCTCAACCGCACGGGCGGATGCGCTGGCGACAGCGTTCAATGTGATGGGGACGAAGGCCGGTCTGGCACTCGCTAACGAGCACAATCTGGCTGTCTTGTTTATCGAGAAAGGCGAGAATGGATTCAGGGAAAGATCATCAGCTGCCTTTGCGCCCCATCTGCAATGACGTCGCATGGGCGGCAGTCACCTCGGTTCAGAGTCGTCGCAGTAACTGAATGCCTCGATTGTTGATTCCGTAGACATATTGACCGCGATCAACGATCACACCGACACCCCACTTCTTACCCACCTTGGCTTGACCAAAATAGACTCCGTCACCGAGTTGCCAGCCTCTGACTTTCAATCCCTTACTCATCCTGTATCTGTCGATGCCGGATGGTCTCTTGCGGAAGCTGACTGGAATGGGATCGGAAGCATTGGACTCGAATACGGAGTGAGACTCTGTTGCAGCGACGGTCAGATCCAATTCCGTCGCCGTGCTTGCAGAGGAGCATAGGAGCATGGCGACCGGAATGGCCGTTCGTAGCCTGTTACCTGGTGTCGATCTGCTCATACCAATCACCGGAAGGGTCCCCACGAGACAGACAGTAGCAGACGAATATGTGCATTCAGATGAGAGAAAGGTGAAGTTACTGGAGGGATAACGGAAATCGGCCGCGCATATAACAGAACGTTATGAATAAGTGTAGTTTAATTACAGAACAGGTGGCCGGTGCCCCAAACCAGTGTACTGTCCCGCAATTAAGTGGTCGTTATTCGGTCGGCATATTTTGTTCCTGGCAAGGCGCGAGGGCGCCGTGGCTTGGGCACCCTCGCCGGGCGCCCCTTGCCGGGCACCCCTTGCCCCTTGCCGGGCACCCAACAACGACGAACAACGGGGACGCCTAGTCGGGGACGCCCAGTCGAAGTCCAGGGATAAAACAGGCCAGCGAATAAGGCCACCTAATAGCGGGACAGTACACTAGCCCTGAGCCCAAATCTCTCGCCTTCTCTGATAGCTTTGCTGGCAAAGCAGCATATCCTCGAGAAACGGCGCCAGCTCGTCCATCAGCAACGCCTGGGGACCATCCACCAGGGCGTTGGCAGGATCGGGATGAAAGTCCACCAGGATCATATTGGCACCGGCAATGACCCCTTGGGCTGCGGCGTGGATCAGATCCAGAATACTATCCGCAGAGGGTTCTCTGCTGCCGACCGAGTGGGATGGATCGATACAGACGGGCATGCGGGTCAGGCGTTTTACCACCGGCACCTGGGCAAAATCTACCATGTTCCGGTGCGGGCTTCCGAAGATGCTGTGCATGCCCCGCAGACAGAAGATCACCTTGGAGTTGCCGGAACTGGCCAGGTATTCAGCCGCATTCAGCGATTCATTCAAGGTAACGCCATAGCCCCGTTTGAACAGTACCGGATATTCTGTCTGTCGGCCTATTGCCTTCAGCAGTTCGAAATTCTGAGTGTTTCGGGTACCCACTTGAAGCATGACGCCAGTGGGTCTTCCCATCCGTTCCAGGCACTCGCTGATCTCGTCGATATAGCTCTCATGGGTTACCTCCATGGCAATCACTTTGATCTCGTATTTACCAGCCAGCTCGAATACATAGGGGAGACATTTCTTGCCGTGACCCTGAAACGAATAGGGATTCGTCCTGGGCTTGTAGGCGCCCATGCGTGTGCAGATCTGCCCCAGGTTGTTCAGCTCCCGCATTACCATTTCTACACTTTCCGGCTTATCCACTGCGCAGAGACCCGCGAAGACATGCAGGTTGTCCTGATTGAAATCCACCCCATTATAGGTAAATCCGATGGCCCTCTGCTCGTCCCGGTGCCGTCCGAGGATTCGGTACTCCTGCGATATGCGTATCACCCGGTCTACCGCATCCAGGCTCTCGACGGCCTCCTGGTCGACTTTGTGCGTGTCCCCGATCAGGTAGATTTCCGTCAGTTTCTGCTCGCTTCCCTGGACCACGTGTTGCTTGAAAGTGATATCCGGCAACTGCTCCAGGAATGAGATGGTTTCCCGGTATGAATCACTATCTTGATCGGTATTCGCGTGCAATATTACGATCATGGTTTCGCTCTGGTTTGGTATGGGTACACGTGGTTTGGCGCCTTGGGGAAATCAACCTGTCCAAATCGGACTAGTGATAATCCCCATAGGTGTCTTCGATCAGCCTTTTACGCCGGTCTTCCGCCTGCAGCCTGATGATGTGTCGTGATAACAGCTGCTCCCCAAAAGCATCCAGTTCAAGGAATTGAACGCCAGCCACA
>JASMJM010000079.1 GCA_030749725.1 Pseudomonadales bacterium
CACCTCGGTGCCGCTTGCGATGCTGCTCAAATGCCGAAACAGCGGATCCGAATATCGGCTGATCAAGAAACTGAATCCCATAAACACCAGCAGTAGACTGCCGGCTGTGACGGTCAGCATCACCCAGTAGGGGACGAAACGAGCCAGGGGACTGCGTTCATCCTGCAACCCTTGCCAGGCCGGAGAAAGAGAGTAATCTGAATTGAGTTGCTGCGCCTTGATAAGGTTAAGGAGCCTTTGGCGCAGTTCAGACAATTCCCGCTTAGGCGCGATGCCTTCACCATGGTATTTGCCTTCAAAGCCCAGTTCCAGGCAGATGGAATAAACTCCAGAGCCTTCTGGTTGGAACTCGGCCTTTGCATCATCTCGTCGAGGGATTCGAAGAATTTGTCGCCGCCCCAAGATTCACCGTGGAAGTGCCTCAACAGACTCTCAGCATCCCAATTACTGGAAATCCCCCAGGGCGTAGTCAGAACCAGTTCATCGATGAGACAGCAAAGCGCAAAGCTGTAATAGCTGATCTGATCCACTTGTTCGGGAGGCAAGCCGAATTGTTGTGACTCATACTTGGCAATTTCATTGACCGCATAGGTTTTGAACTCATCCATATTTGGATGGGAGGTAGCACACTGTACTTTCCCAACGACATTCAGCAAGGGGGATGTCAGATGAATCACTGGATTGATTCCAGCCAGATCGCCTGTGGTCATCTGCGCTTGCTTCGAATCGTTGTTGTCCGGTGTTTGGACGTATGGCTGGCGGGATGCTTGACTGGATGGTTGACGCGATGCATGACTGGATGGTCGACGCGATGGAGGACGCGATGGCCCTGATGGCGGCCGATAGTTTTCCGTTACCGCGGAATCATCCGGCCGACTGGCCGGCCGTCGTACTGGCGATGAGGATTGCTGCGCTGATTTGCTGATCGACTTCTGCCCCGACGGGCGCTCGCCAGAGGGTTTTCTCGGCTTACGTCCACCAGGACGAATTATCGTTCGATCGCTCATCGTCAAATATCCTTGAGTTCAGCTCAGCTTTCGTCAGGAAAGGACCTGTACACAAGACTATCGTCCCATACTGTTTGAATAGTCGACTGATCGCCGCCATTGTCACTTAAATCTAGCGCAAAAACAAACCAAGCGCGCCACCGCAGACGTCTGCGCATGGGATGGGACAAGGGTTCAGCCACAATCGAAATGGAGGTACAACCCATCTACATCGTCAAAAGGCGCACCGAGGCTGATGACGCCCTGGCCCCATAAGATCAATTCTTCACGTCGCAGGTAGACCACATTGCCATCTTCGGTGCGTACATAAGTGCCATTGGTGCTCTGATCGATCAGCGTGAACCGATCTCGTCTGCATTCTATACGTACGTGCTCTCTCGATGCCAATGTCGTCGGTAACGCCAGATCACACTGGCTGCCTCTGCCTATGACGAAGGGTGACCCTGATCTGACGAGATAGACTTCGTCGTCGAGCGATACCGTCATGCTGTGTCTCTGCTCTGACTCTTCGTGAAAAGATTGGGCGCCGATGGTGGTAATCTCCTCTTCGGATTCCCACATGATAAGGTAGATTTCGATGACAGATGCTTTACCCTTCACACTGGCTCGATCGAACACCTTCGCATACTCGCGGTTCTCCGGGCTTAATTCTTCAACAAAATCCTGGGTGGCGATGATCTGTTCTGCCATGGCAATTCCTGCCATGCGGGCAGCCACATTAACGGCGTCACCAAACAGGTCTCCCGATTGAAAGATCACCGGTCCGTAATGCATGCCTACCTTGATGCGCAAATCCGGATTTGCTTCCAGATTCGCACTCTCCTGCATTTCACAAGCGGCAAAAAAGGCATGGTCCGGTTTGTCGAATCGACACATCAACTCTTCGCCAATGTACTTGATGATCTCTCCCTGATTTCTCCTAACTGCTTCTGACAGGTGCCCGAGACTCTCTTCAATTGCTTTCTGTGCGCCTTCATCGCCCAGACTGTCATAAAGCTCAGCGGCGCCGACGATATCCGCAAACACAATGGCTAAGGACTGCTGTTCATCGCTCATATAGAGTCACTTCCTAACGGATTGCATTGTCCGGACCAGGATCGTCCAGATCCTGGGCCAGCATGGTTTTACCACCCAAAAAACCACCTACTGCACGAATACAGTCTACTCCGATCACAAACAAATGGAATTTGCCCCCGATGAGCCGTAGCCATCATCCAACCCTTTTTCTGTAATATACTGATATACAACGACTTATTTGGGACCGACGGGAGCACTTCAGAGTGCTGAAATCCCTTCAAAATCCAGTGTAATCAACCCCTTAGACTTGAATTGACTATTGGATTTGTTAGACTGCGATCTAGTCGCAGAGGCTACTATGTACAAACTGCCAGTAGAATCTCCAGTTTATTCTCAACCGGGAAATGGATTTTGCCGATCGTCTATTGTCACCTGACCTACTGATTGGGAGAAATACCGTTTGAGCATTACCTTGGCCTGCATAAGCAATCAAGACAATCGTCGATCTGGTTCACGGGAAATTGAACTGGGCAGGCAAGGCGGTACGATCGGTCGGGCGGCAGACAACGACTTTGTCGTCGATGATCCGGAACGATTTGCCTCTAATCATCATTGCCGTATATTCCATGATAACCGTGGTTATTGTATTGAAGACACGTCATCGAACGGAACTGTAGTAAACAACGAGAAAGAGTTGTTCAGGGGTCAAACCCACGTTCTGCAGAGCGGAGACATTCTCACCATCGGTGACTGTATCATCGAAATAGAAGTTCAACCGGAGGCGAGCCGTCCAGAACCGAGCCGCCCACGATCACGACAACCACGGCCGCCTCAACGGCCAGCAGTTGAACGCAGTGATGAGGGTTTCGATGATTTGGACGAAGAGCCCCTGGAAGCAGATCCTATTCCTCGGCAATCCGATTCAAAGTCCCGCCCATCCGCAAAGCAAACAGATCTCTCCATAGATGAGGCATTTAGTTTTTCTGAGCGGAAAGAGCAAACGCCAAAGCAAGTTCCCGAGCCAAGTCCGGGTCGACGTGCAACTGCAAAGCACGGCGCTGAAGATATCGAACGAGCGCCCGCAGCGAAGCAAAAGAGAGGCAAAGGCAGAGCAACTCCTCCAAGGAAGGAACGGCCAGCGCCAGCGAGAAAAGAAAGGGGCGCACCAGCCAAGAGAAAAAGGGGCGTAAGGGCCACGCCGGCAGGTCAAGCAGCAAAACAACCGAGGGCAGCGCCGTCAAGAAAGGAAAAGGCGCCGCCGGCTTCGGACCAGATTGACACACAGGACAATGATCAGATCAAGCTGGCTTTCTTTGCATTTCTGTCTGAACTCGATATGGAACCACAACAGTTGACCGGACTGGACGAAGTCGAGTTCATGCACATGGCCGGCAAGATTCTACGTATCCTGACCGACGGAATGATGGAGATCCTCAAGGCCCGTGGCGACGTCAAGAAGTCCTTCAGAATGGACACAACAAAGATAAAAGGTGTGCAGAATAACGCTCTGAAATTCTCTGGCTCCCCGGAGGAAGCTATCTACCGAATGTTAACCATGCAGCCGGGCTTTCTGGAACCATTGGAGTCCGTAGATGAGGCCGTACAAGATGCCAAAGCTCATCAGATTGCCATGGTTAGCGGCATGAATGCTGCGATTCACTCAGTCCTGCTAAGTTTCGATCCGAAAAAGCTGGAAGAGACATTGGATCAGGGCTTCGCCATCGGAAAGAAGGCCAAGTATTGGGATCGATATATTGAGAAGTACACGCAAATCGCACAAGATTCAGAGCGCAACTTTAATGATCTGTTTGCAGAGGCATTTCGCCATTCATACGAAGAACAGGTGCGAAGAGTGGAGGACGAGGAACCCAAGAGATCTCGTTAGTGAAATCACTGACAGGTGCCGAAGCCCAGCTTGATAAGATTGATGACCATTCCCGAAATTGCTTTATCTTCAGATTGACTGGCAAGTGAGCGGTTCACATGGCTGACTATCGGGACAGGATCAAGGTATCTGACACTGCAGCTACAAAATATAATTCCCGCAAACCTGGCAAACACCTTGCCGAGATAAGACTGGTTGAGCGAGCCCTGAGGGACTTGGATGGCATCAGCACAGTGCTGGATGCGCCCTGTGGAACCGGCAGATTTTCGATTCTGATGGCGCAAGAAGGATATGTCACTACAGGAGTGGATCTGGGAGATGCGGCATTGGCCCAGGCAGAGAATAACTGCAAATCAGCCGGCGTCACGGACGTGACGCTGGAGAAGGGGGATTTGGAGCAGTTACCCTATGCGGTCTCTTCTTTCGATATGGTGTTCTGCTTCAGGATGTTTCATCACTTTCCGGACGCGGTAGTTCGGGAACGCGTGGTTGGTGAGCTGTGCAGGGTTGCGCGCAAATACGTGCTGATTTCCTACTTCGATCCGCGCGCCATCACCAGTATCAAACGCCGACTGCAGCGCCGATTCTTCGGCAAGAAGTCAAAACAAAACGCAACATCCCTGCAAGAGGTCGAGGGCTACTTTCGCAAGCATGACTTCGAACTGACTGGCAACCTGGCTAGGGTGCCTATCCTGCACACCATAAGATTGGCGACGTTTGAATGCGCCGAGCAGATCGGTTAACGACCGGACTACAGTCGCTGCGCCCGATTCAGGGGCAACTGAACCATCGGCACTCGGTTAGATAAGTTACGCGAGGTCAATCCAATCCAGTCCATCGCTTTGGTCGGCCAGCCACAACTTTCCGGACCATCGCTCACTCGCCGAGCAGATTTCATCCCGAGCCAACATGGGCATGTTGTTCTTTTCACTCACGTGGGCGATGACCAGATGCTGAAGTCGATCCAGATCAACTTTCGTCAGCAATGATGCCGCCTGCTCATTGCTCAAATGTCCATAGTTGCCAGCCACCCTCTTTTTGAGACGCGCGGAGTACGGTCCAGTGGCCAGCATCTTCACATCATGATTACACTCCAGGATGAGCGCATCACATTGGCTGTATTGCTCCTCTATGAATCTGGTTACGTGACCAAGATCTGTAAGCAAACCCAGGGTTCGGCCATCTGCTGAGATCAGATACTGACAGGGCTCCCTGGCATCATGGGGAACAGGAACGGGAGTTATTTCAAACGTCTCAATAAAGATGGATTCGTGGCAGCTGATCACGTGTAGTTGCGGCAGGTGCCCCAGTCTTTTGCTGTTGTACGTACCGGATGTCATGTAAACAGGGACGCAGTGCTTGCGTGCGAAGGGAGCTACTCCGTGAATGTGATCACCATGTTCATGGGTGACCAAAACAGCAGCCACGTCGGCAGGGGATCTACCTACCCTGCGCAAGCGTTTCTCGGTTTCCTTAACGGTGAAACCCAAGTCTATCAGCAGACAGGTACCGTCATGCTCCACCAGAGTCCCGTTACCATGGCTGCCGCTGCCCAAGGAAGCAAAACGCACTCTAGGAGTTTGACCGAGATGTCGGGCCGCGAGAACAGACTGACCAACTGCGCATTTCGCGCTCCTTTCCCAAATGTGGTCAGGTGGAGTATTCCTTGATAATTTTCAATATCCTCTCGGCCATCTGTGCACTCGCCAACGTGGCGGGGTCTTTTAAGATGGTGACGTCCACACCGTCATCCGCCTGATCAAGACGAATCAGGTATCTGTCCTCCTCGCCTGCAGGTAACGCATCCCCTCGCATGAATAGTCTCCTGATGAATCCAGGTTGATCGCCGCTGCTGTCTCTGTAATAGACAAAATAGACAGCTGATGAGCGGTCCAGATCTTCAACGTCAATCCTGGCATTGTCCAATGCCGCACCAACGGTTGCCCACGCTCTATTGAAATCTAATCTATACTTTAGTACCGGCCTGGTTCTATCCGGCACCAGCACCGCTCTGGATTCGTTGGTTATCGATCCAGCTAACAGAGATACAGTGGTGCTCTGGTTGATGGTCTCCCCCAGATGGTATGCAATTGCAGATAACACAGTGTCTTCCACCTGCAGATCATCTGACTGTTCCGACCAATTCAGCTGTTCATCCTGCCTCAAGCCGGGAGTTGCCCGCTTGTAGCGCAGATGTATCTCTGAACTGCCAGTGCGAACACCGGGTTCTATTCGCATCTGGAATCTGTTCTCAATCTGATCCCTGCTACTTGTTTGAGCGCCGCCTTGCTTAAGACTGCCAAGTATTTGTTCTCCGTCCCCATCCTCAGATCGCAACCATTCAGTCTCGATCAGTCCGCTACTGGGATCGATGAGGGCGATCGTCAGATTATTGTCTTGCCAGAATTCACGTAGGTCAGACCAGACAGTCGCCGGTGGCACGTCCAGAAAGATCCACCTGCTTTCTCCCAACCGCTTAATGATAATCCTTTCGATACCAAAGTTGGTGGGCAGTGGTACCGGCACTGGTACCTCGAACTCCTGTCCGGAGATGCCCCTCGAGTCAACTATATCCGGAATCACCATCAGATCATTGAAAGCAGGGGAGTCGAGATTCTCCGGTATCTTCGTTCTGGGGAACGTATCCGCCTTAAGATAGTCGTTTTCTCTGTCCCGCAGTCCCACGTACCGACAGCTCACAATCGTTAGGGCAATGATCACTACAAATATAGCCCCGGTCTCAGACCTCATCAATTTCACCTCGTCTCCTTAACTGGAATGCAAATTGTCGAACAAATCGAACCACGTAGAGACTGATGCAACGACAAAGTCAATTGCCAATACCAGCCTGAGCAAGCGCATCCCTGACGATGTCGTGATATTGACCCGACAATTCCGTGAGCGGCAGTCTGATCCCCTTACCTATCTTGCCCATCTGATGCAATGCCCATTTGACCGGAATAGGATTCGATTCAACAAAAAGCCCCTTATGCAGGCCCATGAGTTTGCTATTCAGGTCATTGGCCCTGTCAGCATCGCCGGCAAGCGCCACCTGACAGACCTCGGCCATCTGATCAGGCGCCACATTGGCTGTCACGCTGATGGTCCCCCTGGCACCATTTAGAATCAAATCCACGGCAGTTGCGTCATCTCCTGAATAAACGACAACATCAGATTCACAAAGTTCCAAGATATCGAGGGTTCGGTTCACATCCCCGGTCGCTTCCTTGATGCCGATGACATTTTTCAAAGCAGACAATCGCGCCACTGTTTCAGCCAGCATATCGCAAGCCGTTCTACCCGGCACGTTGTAGAGGATCTGAGGAATATCTACAGTTTCAGCTACCAATTTATAGTGTTGATACAGCCCTTCCTGCGTCGGCTTGTTGTAGTAAGGTGTGACCAGCAAACAGGCATCTGCTCCGGCATCCCGAGCCATCTGAGTCAATTCGATCGCTTCTAGAGTCGCATTGGCGCCGGTACCGGCAATTACCGGCAGTCTGCCATTGACCTGATTCACCACACGCTTGATTATTTGAGCGTGTTCCTTTACATCCACCGTCGCGGATTCACCGGTTGTACCCACCGGCACGATACCGTTGGTCCCCATCGCAATGTGCCAGTCAACCAGAGCATCGAGACTGTCCCAGTCCAAGGAACCGTCCTCCTGCATGGGCGTGACCAGTGCAACAATACTGCCTGATATCATGGTCAATCTTCCATCATGAAAAGAGTGAATATACTGTTGGGGCAGACCGATAACAAGCCTGCATCATTCAACGGCCCGTCCCATCTACGGCTGGGATTCTGGTTCGAGCTGAGACGGGTGCTTGGGCCAGGCTGTCATAATTGCTTTGATTAAAGTTGCCAGGGGAATTGCAAAAAACACTCCCCACAATCCCCACAGGCCACCAAAAACCAGCACAGCCGTGATAATGGCGATGGGGTGCAGATTGACAACCTCAGAAAACAGCTTGGGCACCAGCAAGAGACCGTCCAGGGCCTGAATGACCACGTATCCGAGCATCAGAATCAATAGGTCTCCGCCCCAACCCCATTGAGAATAAGCGATCAGAACCACTGGAACTGTCACCACAGCGACGCCAAGATAAGGGATGATGACCGAAAGCCCCACCAGGAATCCCAGTAACGCAGCGTAATTCAGCCCGACGACTATGAAGAAAATGTAGGTGACACCGCCTGCTATGAGGATTTCGATCACCTTGCCGCGCATGTAGTTGGCCATCTGCTCACCCATCTCATGACCGATCTTGCTCATCAGTGGTTTTTCCTTGGGGAGAAAGGCCAGAAACCAGTTCAACAACAGATCCTTGTCTTTGAGGAAGAAGAACACCAGGATCGGTACCAGCAACGTATAGACCAGTATTGACATGAGTAATGGCAACTGGGACAGGGAATAAGAGACCAACCACTGTCCAAATTGCGCCACTTCACCGCCCAGCATATCGACCCAAGTAGCGACTTTTTCCTCAGTGATCAGATCAGGGAAGCTCTCGGGTAACAACTCCAGTAAGGCCTGACCTTTTTCGACCATCTTGGGCAATTCATTGAATAAACTCGACATCTGGCGCCAAACGCGGGGAATGACAAATAGAAAAAAGGCGAAGAAGATACCCAGGAACATGAAGAACGTGACCGGCACCGCCACCGAATTGGGCACGCGCAATCTGGCCAGATAGGTAATCAATCCCTGCATGACGAATGCCAGCACCATCCCGGTCAACACCGGTGCCAGCAGGTTCCCCATGGTCAGTATGACGATGAAGACAAGCAGCAGAAGTATGGTAAACAGGACAGCTTCTTCGTCGGACAGGTACTTGTCCAACCAGCCCCTCATTACATCCAGCATTTAGCTTTCCTCACGATGCAACCCTCCCCCTCACCATCAGGCTTTCTGTACCCAGTACAGAAACTTGTCATCGTCCTCTCTTGATTCAAGCAACTGGTTGCCGCTCTGCTGGCAAAACACCTGGAAATCCCGTACGGAACCGGGATCGGTACAGGTTACCTTGAGCACCTCGCCGGATGCCATGCCGTTGAGTAGCTGCTTCGCCTTGAGCAGGGGCAAGGGACAGGTCAGACCAGAAGCATCCAATTCCTCATCTATTTCGCAGCCTTCGGCCAGCATCCGTCGTCTCCGTGAACAGCCTGTTTTTGAAGCCGATAGTATATCTTGAACACCTTCCGAAAACCTAAAATAGCTGCTTACACCCTATCCACTCACAGACCCGTTGCAACGGAATCCGGCTTCCACGGTCTTACTAAAGATGGCGGCCCACAATCCCCGGCAGTCTGTTCAACCCCGCTGAAGCCGGGTAGAGTAACGCTAGATTTTTTTCTGTTTCGAATTGTGAGGATACGTCTCAATTGACAAGCAACGACTCGACTGATGAGTAAGCGTCCCCGTTTATGAACAGACTCTCCGTAATCCTGATCGTCGGAACGCTGCTGGCCCCGGTTTCTCTGCTGGCAGCACCTCCGCAGGAACTCCCTGTTATTGGGGACACCACATCGGGCTTGATCTCTCTCGATATGGAAAGAGAGCTTGGGCAGGCGTTTCTGCGATCTCTGCGCAGCCAAGCGCCCACTGTGTCTGATGCTCTTCTGAAAGACTATCTGGAATTCCTGATCTACCGCCTTGCATACCACAGTCAACTGCAGGATCGCCGTCTCGATCTGGTGGTCATCGATAGTCCCCAACTGAATGCATTCGCTGCCCCCGGCGGCATCATCGGCATCAATCTTGGTCTGTTTATACACGCCGAGACAGAGAATGAGTTTTCGGCCATTCTCGCCCATGAACTCGCTCATCTAAGCCAGCGACACTTCGCCCGGCAGGTGGATTCCAGTCGACGCAGTACGCTGACCGTCCTGGCCGGACTGCTGGCCAGCATCATTCTGATATCGACTACCGGCGGCGATGCCGGCTTGGCGGCTATCACAGCCAGTCAGGCGCTGGCCCAACAATCGGCCCTCCGACACAGTCGTGGCCGCGAGGCGGAAGCGGATCGGGTCGGTATGCTCACCCTCGTTGAAGCCGACAAAGATCCCCGGGCTATGGCGTACATGTTTGAGCAACTGGCAAAACTCAATCGCTATGCTGGTGAGCGCATGCCGGAATTCCTAATGACTCACCCGGTCACTCAGTCACGAATCGCTGACTCATATAACCAATCCAATCAATATCCGGTGAAGAAATTCGATCAGAGTCTCGATTATCAACTGATGAAAGCACGGGTACTGGTGCTGCAAGAGAAATATCCCCAAAACAGTGTCAAACAGATGCAGCAGGTCTCGACTCTGGAACGACACTTTCAGAAGATCGCCAGGCAGTATGGGCTGCTCCTTGCGCTTACCCGCGTGAACCGCACCGAGGAGGCCGTCGAATTGCTGCGTCCCTTGTTAGATGAATTCCCCGGCAAGATCGCTTTCATCCTGGCACAGACTGACATTGATTTGGCCGCCCAACGTTACCAGCAGGCGATCGCCATGCTGGAGAAGCATTTGAAAATCAATCCAGACAATTTCCCTCTGACGATGCAGTATGCCGAGGCATTGCTCAAAGTTGACAAACCCGACCAGGCTGAATACGTACTTGAGAAGTTGACTGCTACCAGACCAACGGATCCAGACGTGTGGTATTTACTGGCGGAAACCTATGGGCTTGCTGATAACATTCCTGGGGTCCACCAGGCAAGAGCGGAATTCTTCCTGCTAACCGGCAGGCTTGATCAGGCAGCTAAACAGCTGCGTTTTGCACTACCGCTCGTCGTAGACAATTTTCAGATCACTGCACGCATCAACGAGCGTCTTCTGGACATCAGCAAACTGCAGCACAACAGCCGCAAACAAGCGGGTAAGAACCAGCAACGAGAATTAGCGATTAGCCGCTAGGAACCCGACCATTCGTTCGAGTGGAATCAGGGCCTTGCGACCGATTTCGGCATCGATGTATATCTCATCGGTGCCCCGATCCAGGGTCCCCAGCAAGTTTTCCAGTGCATTCATTCCCATCCAGGGACAGTGTGCACAACTTTTACAGGTTGCTCCCTTGCCGGCTGTAGGCGCTTCAAGAAAATTCTTGCCTGGCGCAGCTTGTCTCAACTTGTAGAAGATGCCACGATCCGTCGCCACTATGAACGTATCGTTGGGGAGTTCTTGTGCGGCACGAATTATCTGGGTGGTCGAACCAACAACATCCGCTAAGGCGATGACCTGTTGCGGTGATTCAGGGTGAACCAGCACCGCGGCATCCGGATAGACGTTTATCAGGTCTTCAAGACCCTTGGCTTTGAATTCCTCATGCACGATGCAGGTGCCATTCCACATCACGATATCAGCGCCCGTTTCCGACTGTATGTAGGAACCAAGATACTTGTCCGGAGCCCACAGTATCTTCTTGCCCTCGTCCTGCAGGTGCTCAACTACCTGCAACGCTATGCTGGATGTCACCACCCAGTCTGCTCGAGCTTTAACTGCCGCCGATGTGTTGGCGTACACTACCACCGTGCGCTCGGCATGTTGATCGCAGAACACGGAGAACTCGTCTATGGGGCAACCCAGATCGAGAGAACAGGTTGCCTCGAGGGTGGGCATCAGTACCCTCTTTTCAGGATTCAAGATCTTGGCGGTCTCCCCCATAAACTTAACGCCTGCCACCACCAGCGTAGTCGCAGGGTGGCTAACACCGAATCGCGCCATCTCCAGCGAATCGGATACGCAACCACCTGTGTCCTCGGCCAATGCCTGTACCGAATCGTCTGTGTAATAGTGCGCAACCAGAACGGCATCTTCCTCCTTTAGTCGTTGCCGAATCCTGCTCTTGTAGTCTTCCTTCTCTGCGTCGTTGAGCACTGCATAGGAGTGCGGGGGAACATCGAAGGAGATGCTTGGGTTGCCGGTTGTAGAGGGATTGTCTGCCAGTGACATGGGCATCCACGTTTGCATTGCTTAACGATGACTCCATTTTACCACACGAAGCAGAGCTAAAACTGGGCTTCTGCTTGTGTGCCAAGGTAAACTGACGGTTTTCGGACGGGGGCCGAACATGTCCAAAATCGGATTCCTAATTGGCGATGCAGATGTGTTCGCAGAAGGTAACTACCTCTACTTCACCAATCTTCTGATTGCAGAGGGCCATGCCATATCCCTCTGTCTGGTGGAGTCGCTGTCCCTGCACAAGTCCCTGATTATGGCAAAAGCGGCTGCCATTGAAACGCCTCTGCAGGCAGGCCAATCCACTGCGGATCTCAACTTTCAGGAGACCCCGTTAGACGATATGGATCTGCTGTGGTTGCTGGCACTCGGATACAAAAGCACGTTCCTTGACAAGATCCAACTGCTTTACAACCTCAGCAGTAAGGTGCGCATCGTCAATTCAATCGAATCGATCATGTATCTAAAGAGCAAATACCTACTCAGTTATAGTGACCTGTTTTCCTATCCGGAATCCTACGCATCGAGCGACTGGGAATCCTTGTGGGAGATCATCAGAAACAGGGGGGGAAAGTGGATTCTAAAACCGCCAGCGGGCAGTTTTGGCCGCGATGTATTCATCGTTGAACCTCAGCAATCGAACACCAGAGCGTTACTGCAGAACATGACCGCACACGGCAGCGGGCAGTATTGCCTGATGCAAAGGTATGTGGAGGAGATCGCCGAGGGCGAGAAACGGGTGCTGTTCGCCGGTGGTCGCTCTGTGGGACAGTACAAACGCAAGGCGGTGATCGACCATCGCACCAATGTGATTCAAGGTGCTCGCACGGAGGCATGTGATCTGACTGACAAGGAAACTGATCTGTGCCGAAGGATCGGGCAATACCTCGCTGGTATGGGTGCAGAATTTGCCGGTGTGGATATGGTCTACCCCTACGTGATCGAATTCAACGTGATTAATCCTGGTGGACTCAAGACTATTTTCGAACTGACGGGGGTCAATCTGGCCGCACAAATCATCGACCGGGTCTTGGCAGATTGAATTGTCAGTTACCTTTTGCCGGCTGCGGGCTACTGATTCCACGTCACATCCATTTGGGAACCGGCAACTCGTGACTGTAGTTCTGGGATACTTGTTTTTTGGTCGCGAATCAGTATTATAGCGGCCTTCCAGCGGGCCGTTAGCTCAGTCGGTAGAGCAGCTGGCTTTTAACCAGTTTGTCGTGCGTTCGATTCGCACACGGCCCACCAACCTTCCGACCTCATCGAATCCCCTTCTATTATCTGTTGGCAGTATCCTTATCAGAGACGTTAGCATACTGGCACCACCGGAGATCAGTCTGTTTCAGGACGGCCTTGCATGTATCGGGTCGGATCTTCTACGCCAAGTGATTGAAACCCGTTCATTCTTATTCTGCAGCTATCGCACAGCCCACAAGCACAACCTTCGTCATCTGGTTGGTAACAGGAGACCGTCATGCTGTAATCGACGCCAAGTTCGAGCCCTGTACGAATAATCTCCCTCTTGGTCAAGTCGATCAGTGGCGCTACCACCTTGACCGGATTGCCTTCCACAGCAGACTTAGTGGCAAGCCCCGCCATTTTTTCAAAGGCATCGATGTACTCTGGCCGGCAATCTGGATAACCTGAATAGTCCACCGCATTGACACCTATGTAGATGTAATCAGCAGACAGTACCTCAGCCCACCCCAAGGCAAATGACAGAAAAACGGTGTTTCGAGCCGGAACATAGGTAATCGGTATGCCCGGTGAAGCCTGGACAGGCACGGGAATATTCAAATCGGTCAATGCTGACCCGCCGAACTCCCCCAAGTCGAACGAGATCAGCTTCCACTCTTTGGCACCGAGTCGTTCGCTTATCAATCTGGCGGCAGTCAATTCAACGCTGTGGCGTTGCCCATAGTCAAAACTCAAGGCATAGCATTCGCAGCCTGCAGATCCTGCGATCGCCAAGGTAGTAGCTGAATCCATACCACCTGAAGTCAAAACAACAGCTCTCTCTAACATATCTGATCCGTGATCACTTCAGACACCTGTTTTCTCCCCCCAAAGGTACTTATGCAGTTGAATCTGCAAGCGGACCTGCAGCCTGTCTTGCAGAATCCACTCGGCAAGTTGGCTGGCGGACAGTACGCCATAGTTGGCTGAAAACAGAACATCAGCAACTTTGTCGGCAAGAGCATACTCGCTGCACTTGGCTTTCGACCACTCATAGTCCACTCGATCACCGATAACGAACTTCACCTGATCACACTTATTGAGATGGCTGAGGTTAGTATACAGATTCCGCTGCTCCTCGCCGGACCCGGGCGTTTTCAGATCCATCACCTTGACAACGCGGCCATCCACTCCCGCCACGTCCATGGCGCCGCTGGTTTCCAGCGATACTTCAAAGCCCTCATCACACAGCCGTTTGAGCAGAACCAGGCACTCTCCCTGGGCCAGCGGCTCTCCCCCCGTTACCGTGACCAGTGCTGTACTGAATGATTTCACCTCTGCCAATATCTGGCTGATGGTCAGCAACGTGCCACCGGAAAAAGCATAGCTGGTATCACAATAACTGCAGCGTAACGGGCAGCCGGTCAGACGCACGAAAACCGTAGGCAGACCGACGGTATTTGCTTCACCCTGGAGGGAATGGAATATCTCGGAAATCCTGATCTTAGTCGGCATTGCGAGGCTATGCCCTAGCGCTCCAATGCCGACGCTTCAGTGGCAGGGGCGCATGTGCAGGAATCACACTGAACTTTATCCTGGAGATAGGATTCAGCCAGTTTTGCTACCGATCTGCTTTGATATTTTTCAATCACTTGATTCAGCAATTCCTTGGCTCTGACACAGTCACCCATCAGGTGATAGACCTTGCCGAGCTTAAATGCCGCGTCCGGCACCTTTCGATGATCCGGGAAAAAGGAGATGACCTGCGCCAAAGCCTTGCGAGCCATCTCAAAGTCCGGCTCCGGCTTGGCTGCATAGATTTCACCCAGCCAGTAGTATGAGTTAGGGGCGTATTGGCCTTCAGGAAATTGAGCGATCACTGCCTGAAGTTGGGTGATGGCAAGATCATATTGCCTGTTGCGAATCAGTTCCAGGGACGTGTCATAGAGTGTTTTCTCTGTCTGGCTCTGGCTCCGATCGTCAGGCACGGGAGATATGATATCGGGTATTTCGTTGGATCGGGGAACAAGCGCCCGGCCAGCATTTTCGTTGAGTAGCTGTCTTAGATCCTCAAGCCGTCTATCCAGATCCTGATACCGATCCGCTTGCCGGGTCTTCAGTACCTGGAGTTGTTGCGTCAGTTGCTCTACCGAGCCACGCAGCTGCTGGATTTCCTGTTGCAGGATCTGTTGCAGGTAGACCCCCTCCATGGCAGAGGGTGCATCCTCTACGACTGGCTCGCGAAATGGGACCTCCTCTTCGCTGGAGGCGGACGTTACTTCGATGGGATTTTCGGTTGCAGACACGCTAAGGGTGAGCAACACCCCTAACACGCCATAGAGTAACGGGCTGGATCTAACCATTGCAAAACTTAGCCCGAACAGTTTAGTTTATCGATAGACGAGATCTACCCTTCGATTCTGAGCCCAACTTGCTTCGTCGTGACCTGCACCAGCCGGCTTCTCTTCACCGTAGCTAATGACTTCGATCTGCCTGCCTACGGCGCCCTGAGCGCTCAGGTATGCTTTGACAGCATTAGCTCTTCGCTCTCCCAGAGCCAGATTGTACTCCCTGGTACCGCGCTCATCCGCATGTCCCTCTAACCTCAGCGTCTTTGATCTATTCTGGGCCAGGTACTGAGCGTGCTGACTCAATTCGGGATGGCCGGCTCTCTTCACAATCGCCTGATCGAAATCGAAATAGAATCTTCCAGGCAATTGAACCAGATCTGTTTGGCTGTCACTGTCGCTACCCGGAACCCAAAGTACGGTTCCGCGGGTTTCCGGTACTGGTGGTTTGACGACCTCTGGTAGCTGTGCGGGTTCGACCGATCGTCTGTCCGACGTTGGAGTTTCACCACCGGGAGTGGCACTGGAATCACCTGTGTCCGCTTCTTCGGGTTTGTTACTGGCACATCCAAACATCAAGGCTAGCGTCAACCCCAACGCAAATAATCTACCGATTCTTGTTGTTGCCATAATCAACTCCTGTATTTCTCGCCAAAACCGGATTAAACCACAAAACTGGATACCGATTCACATATTGGGAACCCATTTCACCCAATTGGTTTCCATTTCACATACTTGAATACTATTCCACACAATCGAACATTATTTCACATATTTGGTTTAAAAATCCTACGCTTTCGGGGTGACCAGTCCGGTTCCCTGACATCCCCTTCGCTGGACGGCAACCTGAACTTTACCCCACCATCCACGGAAACGGCAGCAAGTATACCCTGACCGCGATGCAGGGTCGCATAAATTAACATACTTCCGTTGGGAGCGATACTGGGAGACTCGTCCAGTGACGTCTCCGTCAACACTTTCAGCCTTCCTCTTTCCAAGTCCAACAGGGCGATATGAAACACACCATTCCTTCGATGTACCATGATCATGTTTTCCCCGTCGGGAAGTACTCTAGCACGGGCATTGTAGTCGCCCTCAAACGTCAATCTCTCGAGTTGGAGGTTCGAAAGGGTAATCTGGTAGATCTGTGGTTGACCACCGCGATTGGACGTAAATACCAACGCTTCCCCATCTGCTCGCCAGCTTGGTTCCGTGTCGATGGCATAGTGCCTGGTGATTCGTCGTAGGCTCCTCGTCTTGAGATCCATGATATAAATCTCCGGATTGCCATCCCTGGAAAGCACCATGGCCATATTACTGCCATCGGGTGACCAGGCGGGGGCACCGTTCAACCCGGGAAAATTGGTGATCTGCTCTTTGCTCCCTGTGTCGACATCGCGGATATAGATCGCAGGTCGATCGTCTTTTTCGAAGGAGACGTAGGCAATCCGCTTGCCGTCGGGGGCCCAGGACGCTGAGAGAATGGGTTCGGGTGAACTCACAAGCGCTTCAGGCCTGCGACCATCGGCATCGGCGACATTCAGATTAAAGCGTCGCTCTTCTCCCGTCCCGTTCACGGTCACATAGAGAATCTGGGTGGAGAACGCGCCTTCGATGCCGGTGAGTTTTTCGAAGACAACATCGCTGACGTGGTGGGCCATATCACGTAGTTCATGCACGCCCCCCACGATCTCCTGGGTCACCTCCACCGCCTGCTTGAATACATTGTACAACTCGAAATGGAGCAGAATTTGATCTCCGGACAGTTTTAGATGGCCAATGACCAGATATTCGACATTCAGCATGCGCCAATCGCGAAAGTACACTTCGGATTTGGAATGAGGAAGACTCAGCATCTGTTCCGTCGGTAAGGTGTCAAAGCGACCACTCTGTAGCAGGTCGGATGTGACCACCCGTGAGGGATCTTCAGGCAATACGCCTCGATCTCGCCACTCAAACGGCACGATGGCGATGGGAACGGCATTGTCCACGCCTTTGGTGACCTCAATTCTGAGTTCAGCAAAGCTCGCGTTACAGACTAAGATTAAGATCAGATACTTCGTCAACTTCATCTAGTTCTCGCCTAGTGTACTTGCAGATTCAAGGTCCGCACTGCAGGTGCCTGTCTCAAGCATTTGATCGCAAAACTAACATTTTATCTCTTCCGAGGACAGGCACTAATCAGCAGTCACAAACGCAAATCTTCGGGACGGAACAACACGGTGAATTCCCTGAAATTACGCTCAAATTGCCGGGCATCCGTGGGTACCAGGAACCTCTCTGCTTTCTGCACCGCCAACGCTGCGGAGCGATCGAACGATTCACTGCCACTGCTTGCCAGCACAGAAACACTCACTACCTCACCGGTAGGTGCCAGAAACACTTTCAAAATTGCTTCCATGCCGTTGCGGGCGCTGGGCGGGCGGGACCAGTTCTTGATGATTTCGCGGGTGATCTGGGCAACGTATGCCTGCGCTTTCTCATCATCGGTAATGGCACGCCTGTACTCCTGCTCATCCAAAATAGCCAACGAGAGACTCTGTTCATTCTTACGCCTTTCCAGCCGCTCCCGTTCGAGCTGCTGGCTGCGTGCAAGCTCCCGCGCCAAGTCTTCCTCCATCGCCAACCTCTCTGCATCTATCTGCGCCTGATCCTTCTCGTCTTTGTTTTCAACCGGGTCCGGTATGACCGCTTCGAGCGCTTTCTTGGCGATGGTTTTCTTGTTTACGTTGTCACGCTGTCGCTCCTTCTCCCTATAGGGATTCTTCTCAACCAACATTGCGTCGAGAAAGAGAAATTCATCGGAAGTGATGGTCTCGAACGATTCGTCCGGCCATTTAACCACCAGTGCCGTGACCACTACGCCATGCAGTAGAGAAGCCAACATGAAAGGAAGCACATAGGAGGTGTTGCCAGACATGAGTGCTAGCTCTCCGGGGGTTCAGTGATCAGACCGACCGTTTCCGCACCGGCGTTTTGAAGTACGTTCATCGCCTCAACGACACTGCCATACTTCAGGTTACGGTCAGCTTCGATCAGCACCTTGATGTTGGGATTGGCCTTGATGATCTTGCTCGCCTTCTCCCCTATGAGATCCAAATCGACTGCCTCTTCCTCATTACCCACGTTCATATAGTAGCGGCCATCCGCCTTGATCGAAACGACCAGCAGCGTCTCGTCATCCGTTATGTCGAGCACCTCTGAAACTGCCTTGGGCAGATCCACCTTGATGCCTTGGCTCAGCAAGGGTGCCGTCACCATAAAGATAACCAGCAGCACCAACATGACATCGATATAGGGAACGACGTTTATCTCTGCCATGGGTTTTCGACGTACGGACTTAGCCATTCTTATCCCCGGCGCACATACATGTCTCGACTAACTGCATACATGCCTCGACTAATTTGCATATTCTGTGCGATGCAGAATGCTGCTAAATTCATCGATGAAACCTTCACACCGCTTCACTATGATTTCCACCTGGGCAGAGAAACGATTGTAGGCAATCACAGCCGGTATGGCTGCAAACAACCCCATGGCTGTCGCAACTAACGCTTCCGATATGCCTGGAGCGACAATGGCCAGACTTGCTTGTTGTACGGTTGCCAACCCTCTAAATGCATTCATGATGCCCCATACAGTTCCGAACAACCCTACGTATGGACTGGTTGAACCCACCGTTGCCAAAAAGGACAGATGAGTTTCCAATCGTTCCTCCTCCAGAGACATGGCGCTGCGCATGAACCTCTGGACATTCTGCATGATCGCGTCGGGATCTGCGTCCTTCTGCTTTTTCATTCGCGTATATTCCTTAAAGCCGGCGGCGAAAATACTTTCCATGCCGAAGTGAATTCCCTCATCGCGAGCCTGCATGTCCAGGTATATCTTTCCCCAGTCCTTACCGGACCAGATTTCATCCTCAAATTCAGTATTTGAGCGAATGGTAGCGTTCAGGTTGAATCCTCTTTGGAAGATCATGATCCAGGAAGCCATGGACGCAACGAACAAAGAGCCCATCACCAGTTGAACCACCAGGCTGGCATTTAAGATCAGATCTACAATGGACAAAGTTTCCGCCACGCATCACTCCCCTTCATTGGATTATTGGGTCAGACTTGATCTATCTCTAATAGCGTCTTGACCAGTAAGAGACCACGCCACCCTTGGCGGTGTCTTGGTTATAGACCCGGACATGCAGATTAAATTCCGCGTGCGGCAACTGCATCGCTATTGATCCGGGCTGAATAGGTCACCTGCCTGCGGTACCTGCATGCCAAAATGAAGATAGGCATTTTTTGTGGCCATCCGGCCCCGCGGCGTACGCATGACGAATCCCTGTTGAATCAGATAGGGTTCATATACTTCCTCAATGGTATCCCGCTCTTCGCCTATGGCAGCAGCGAGGTTGTCCACGCCGACCGGTCCGCCATCGAATTTTTCGATTAAGGCCAACAACAGGCGTCGGTCCATGTGATCGAATCCGTTGACATCGACGTTGAGCATATTGAGTGCTTGATCAGCCACCTCTTTATCCACCCTGCTGTCGCCCTTCACATCGGCGAAATCACGCACACGACGCAATAGACGATTGGAAATGCGCGGCGTTCCCCTTGATCTAAGGGCAATCTCGTGCGCCCCCTCGATGTCGATACTGACGTGCAGCAGTTCCGCTGAACGCTGCACGATTCTGGTTAGATCCTCAACCTGGTAGAACTCCAATCTCTGTACGATGCCAAATCGATCACGCAGCGGTGAAGTAAGTAGTCCCGTACGGGTGGTTGCCCCAACAAGTGTAAAAGGGGGCAGATCCAGTTTAATCGATCTGGCCGCTGGACCTTCGCCAATCAGGATGTCCACCTGATAATCCTCCATTGCTGGATAGAGAATCTCCTCGACAGCAGGATTTAGCCGGTGGATCTCATCGATAAAAAAGACATCCCCTCTGTCCAGATTGGTGAGTGCAGCTACCAGATCCCCTTTTTTTTCCAGTACCGGTCCGGATGATGATTTGATCGTTACCCCCATCTCGTGGGCAATGATGTTTGCCAGAGTAGTCTTACCCAGACCGGGTGGCCCAAATATCAGGCAGTGGTCCAATGCCTCACGCCGGCCTTTGGCCGCTTCGATGAATATGCGCATCTGTTCAGTCACCTGGGGCTGACCACCATATTCCGCGAAACTCTTGGGGCGAATGGTCCAATCCTGGGATGCTTCCGCCGGATCTGTTTCTGGTGTGACTAGTCTGTCTGATTCGATCATCATTGACTCAGATGTTGATGTTCAAGGCTGCTAATCATGGCCGAAGTGCTTTTCGTTCGTTGTTCATTGTTTTCTTCTAGTTAGCTCCTGTCCGGAAACTAAAGTTTCCGTTCTCCTGGGATAGGTCGTGGGTGTTCTTGTCCTACTATAGTAGTCTCAAGTGGGCATCAGTCGGTTCGATTATGTGACTTCGACCGCGAAAACAGCTGTTTCCGGTGGGCCGCATCCGGACAAGAACCAGTTAGGCAAGGTTCTGCAGAGCCTTCCGGATCAACCCTTCAACATCAAGATCTTCCTCTTTCACTAGCGCGATAGCTTTCGCTGCCTGCTGTGGTTTATATCCCAGTGTTACCAAGGCGGTCTCTGCATCCCTGATCAGATTCCTTTGGTTTAGGACAGTTTCACGATCGACGGTCCGACCATCCTCAGCACCTGCCGCCCACTCGTCCAGACGACCGGCCAACTCCATTATTACACGTTCTGCAGTTACTTTACCCACTCCGGGTAGGCGAACCAACGATGCAACATCCTTGCCCTTTACACACTTTACAAATTCCGCAGCTTGCATGCCTGACAGGATGGTGAGAGCTAGCTTGGGTCCCACGCCGTTGACTTTAATCATCGACCTGAAGAGATCCCGCTCCTTTTTATCGATAAACCCATAGAGAAGCTGTGCGTCCTCTCTCACCACAAAATGGACATGTAGCACAAGTCGGGCACCTACCTGGGGTAACTGATAGAAGGTGGTCAGGGGTGCTTCCACCTCATAGCCGACGCCGCCAACATCCATGACCAGCGACGGTACGCTCTTTTCGATCAGTTCTCCCGTCAATCGGCCAATCATGTGCCACCCTTGCCACCAAGTCGCCCGCGTCGAAACGAATCGGCACCCGCTATCTTGATCAAGCTTTTTTGAGTGTTGATGTGGCAGATTGCAATCGCCAGTGCGTCGGCGGCGTCCTGTTGGGGAGCAGCATTGAGATTCAGCAATACACGCACCATATGTTGCATCTGCTGTTTCTTGGCGGCACCGGTTCCCACCACCGCCTGCTTAACTTTTTTTGCGGCATACTCGGTTACCGCGAGTCCGAGTTGCGTGGCAGCTACAATGGCGACACCTCGTGCTTGGCCGAGCTTCAAAGCTGAAGCGGCACTCTTTGCCATGAAAACCTGCTCGATGGCCATTTCCTGCGGACAATAGCTTTCGATAATCTGGGAGACGCCGTTGAATATTTCATCCAGTTTTTCAGGGAGAGAGGCTTGATCTGAGGTGCGAATGCACCCGCTGGTTATATACTCGTTACCTGAATCAACTGCTTTGACGATTCCGTAACCGGTGACTCGGGAACCCGGATCGATTCCTAGAATGAGTGACATATCAAATCAGGTCTGGATAGTGTGCTCATGTTAACCAAACCCCATGCAATGAGCAATTCATGCAGAAGGCAGCTCGCCTTGGCCGGAAAGCTGCTCAGGCCTGTATCAATTCTTCCGGTAGATCAGCGTTCGTGTATACATTCTGCACATCATCCAGATCTTCCAGTCGCTCCAGTAATTTCAGAACCTGCTCGCCGGACTCCAAATCCAGGTCGATGTACGATGACGCCAGCATCGCTATCTCCGCTGACACAGGTTCAAGGCCTGCGGCCACCAAAGCATCCTTTACCTGCATAAACTTCTCTACCGGGGTTATCACATCGAGGCAGCCGTCGTCTTGGGATTCAATATCCTCGGCACCTGCTTCAAGGGCGACTTCCATGACCTGCTCCTCGTCAGCTTCCGCGGCTATACTGATCAGTCCCTGTTTCACAAACAGATACGCAACCGAACCGTCGGTGCCAAGATTTCCGCCGCCCTTACTGAAAGCATGCCTGACCTCGGCCACTGTCCGGTTGCGGTTATCGGTCATCGTTTCGATCAGAATCGCCACGCCTGCCGGGCCATATCCCTCGTAGGTCAGGCGCTCCAGCTGCGCGCCATCCTGGCCCCCCGCGCCCCTGCTTATGGCACGGTCAATGGTATCCTTCGGCATGTCAACAGATTTGGCTTTCTCTACGACCCCGCGCAGGTTTGGATTGTCCTCTATATTGCCACCACCCTCTCTGGCGGCGACTGTGAGCTCGCGGATCACCTTGGTAAACAGCTTGCCACGCTTTGCGTCCTGGCCCGCCTTACGGTGTTTGATGTTAGCCCACTTACTGTGTCCCGCCATGGTTTGCTCCAACGAGTTAATTCTGTGTGCTCGTCTGTGCCGCCGTCTCTTCCTATGTCGTGCCTAGTGTACTGTCCCACAATTACATGGCCTTATTCGCTGGCCTATTCTGCGGGACAGTACACTAGGTCTTGTTTCTAACTCGAATATTGAGTTCGCGAAGCTGCCACTCATCGGCCGGACTGGGAGCTCCCGTTAACAGGCAGGTCGCTGTTTGCGTCTTCGGAAATGCAATGACCTCACGTATGGCGTCAACACCCGCCATCAGCATGATCAGCCGATCGTGTCCTATGGCAAGGCCACCGTGAGGAGGCGCACCGTATTTTAGCGCATCGAGCAGAAATCCGAATTTTGCTTCCGCTTCATTGTCCGACATCCCCAGCACGCTAAACACTGCTTTCTGCTTAGCGTATTGGTGGTTACGAATGGATCCACCACCCAGCTCATAGCCATTTATGACGACGTCATATGCATCGGATATGGCATTGCCTGGATCAGTCAATAGTTCTTCAGCGCTGCATTTGGGTGCCGTAAACGGGTGGTGCAAAGCCTGCCAACTGTTGTCAGATTGCTCAAACATCGGCCAGTCAACGACCCAACAAGGCGCCCAAGGTTCATCGATCATGGACAGATCGTCGCCGAGTTTACTGCGCAGGGCACCCAGGGAGTCATTCACGATCTTGCGCCGGTCGGCACCGAAAAAGACCACGTCGCCGCTCTCGGCATTCAATCGAGACAGGATGCTTTCGACCACGGTCTCCGGCAGGAACTTGAGAATCGGTGACTGCAAGCCTTCGTAACCCGTGTTGCGGTCATTTATCTTGATGTATGCCAGCCCTTTAGCGCCATACACAGAAACGAACTTCTGATAATCATCCAGGTTCTTCCTACTAAGACGATCACCAGCCGGGAGTTTCATGGCAGCCACGCGGTAATCAGGATGGTTTGCAGCCTGACTAAAAACCTTGAACTCGACTTCGGTCAGCAGATCACCTACATCCACCAATTCAAGAGGAATCCGCAGGTCCGGTTTGTCACTGCCATATCTGCGCACCGCTTCCTCATAGGTCAGCACAGGAAAGTCAGCCAGCTCAACTTTCAGCAATTCCTCAAACAGCCCCTTCAACAGAGATTCCGTTAGCGACATGATCTCGGTCGCATCCATGAAGGAGGTCTCAATATCGATCTGCGTGAATTCAGGTTGCCGGTCTGCTCTCAAATCCTCATCTCTGAAGCACCGGGCAATCTGATAGTAACGATCCATTCCGGACATCATGAGCAACTGCTTGAACAGTTGTGGGGACTGAGGCAAGGCAAAAAAACTACCAGGCTGTGTACGGCTGGGCACCAGGTAATCCCGAGCTCCTTCAGGAGTTGCCTTCGTTAATATGGGTGTCTCGACATCCACAAAGCCGTTGCTGTCCAGGAAATTTCTGACATAGTGGGTTGCCTTGGATCGCAGACGGAGATTGCTTTGCATTTCAGGTCTGCGCAAATCCATATACCGAAAACGCAAGCGGATATCGTCACCCGCCTCTGAGTATTCATCTAACTGGAAAGGTGGTATATCGGAGCGATTGAGAATCTCCAGCGTGGCGCCTAATACCTCCACTTGGCCGGTCACCATTTTGGGATTGATCGCAGCCCCTTCCCTGGCACGAACTCGTCCTTCAATCATCAGTACGAATTCATTCCTGACTTCATCGGCGAGGGCGAAACTCTTCTCAGTGTCGGGATCGAACACTACCTGAATAATTCCCTCCCGGTCTCTCAGATCGAGAAAGATCACCCCGCCGTGATCCCTGCGTCTGTGCACCCAACCGCAAAGAGTCACCTCCTCGCCAATGTCGGAATCTCTTAACGCTCCGCAATAGTGGCTACGCATCTTTCCATTCATCCGTCGTCATCCAAACACCAATTCCACCTGATCATGTCAGCAGACGTTCTCATTTTGCACTATCCGATGCAGCAGGTTTCGATGTGCCTTTTTTGGGCGGCTTGTCTTCACCTGCAGAGGACTTGCTGCTTGAGTTGTCTGTACCGCTTGAATTATCTGAGCTACTGGAACCAGAGGAGCTCGGCTCACTTTTGCCATCTTCAACGAGGTTTCTCTTCGAACCTGTCTTAAAATCGGTCTCATACCAGCCCTCTCCCTTCAATCGGAAGGCGGCGGCTGAAACGAGCTTTTTCAATGCTGTTTCACTGCACTCGGGACAGTCCAGCAGGGGTACATCCGTCATTTTCTGAAGTTTCTCCAGCCTGCAACCGCAAGCCCCACATTGATACTCGTATATCGGCATAACAATTCTCTTAAGCTAGGTCACTTCTGTTGTTTAGTCACTGGTGCTCCACTCAGCGAGCGGCGATTATACCCCATTAAATCACAGTTCAGAAAATTCGATCCTAAGGAAATCTCTCCTCAGCAACTGCGGGATGGTAGCGGCGACCTCTGCCATGCTTGGCTAAGAGTAAACACAAGCAGTACTGCAACGATAAGACTCACGCAAGACCCACTTGGCTGACGCCGAAAACAGCCTTGTCGATTTCATAACCTTGAAGTTGATTTGGATCAGAAATCAAGGCGAAAACAACCGGCCTACAAAAAAGCCTTTGGAAAGTCTTGCGGGGGTTATAGCAATCATATATGAAGTGCAACACGATGAAGTCGTGGTTTTTACCTATTTTTCCAGTGTAATCACGTCGTGCTTCGTCCTGACCTTCGAAATTTTTCTACTGATAAGGATCAACCCATGGCTGCTAGAAAGGCGAAAGCAAAGAAGAGACCTGCAAAAAGGAAAGCTGCACCTCCCGCAAAGAAACTGGTTGCGATTAAATCCAAATATACGAAAGCAGCCATACTCAGTGAAATAGCAAAAAACACCAGCCTTACCAAAGGTCAGGTGGGTTCCGTAATTGACGAACTGACCGACCTGGTGGAACGCCACATCAAAAAGAGAGCGGTAGGTGAATTCACGTTGCCCGGATTAATCAAAATCAAAACCGTCAAGAGACCAGCACGAAAAGCTCGCAAGGGAGTGGCCAATCCTTTCCGTCCCGGTGAATTGATGGATGTCGCAGCAAAACCTGCAAGCACAAAGGTTAGGGTGCTTCCCCTGAAGGGGCTCAAGGTGATGGTGGAATAGATCATCAAGGCATTGATAGAAAGGCCGCGGACCATGGCAAGAGTCGGGCAGACACAGATCAATCGTTAGCTTGATAGTATGTCCAACGATTTCTGCCGTTCTTTTTTGACTGGTACAGCGCAATATCTCGCTTGGGAGTGAGTTGTCGGGTTCCTCCAGTTGGGGGTCTATCTCGACAAGGCCCAGACTGATCGTCACCTGTACTTCGAGGTCCTCTAATTCGATTAGCGGAGACGCTATGTTCTTGCGTAATCTCTCAGCCACCTGTTCAGCTCCTGCTCTTTCCGTCCCCGGCAGTATTATGCCGAACTCTTCACCACCGTAGCGACCGGCTACATCCGTGTCTCGCAAATTCGCTCGCGTTCTTTTTGCGACTTCTCGCAGCACGTGATCACCGGCCAGGTGTCCGTGGTTGTCGTTGATCTCTTTGAAGTGATCCAGGTCGAACATGACCAGAGTGCATATGCCCCCGTATCGTTTTACGCGATTGAACTCCTCGGACAATCTGGCTTCCCAGTGCACCCTATTGTAAAGCTGGGTCAATCCATCGATGCGGCTACTCCTCTCCAGTTGAGCCAGAGTCAGCTTGAGCAGAGTTTTTGAAATACCTTCATCGGTAACATCCTGGAGAATGATACAGACCGATTCCACGTCTCCCACCTGATTCTTGAATGGTATGAAGGTACAGTTCTGGTACATGTACTCCACATGGCCACCGGTAATCGGTCGATGATGGGTGAAGCGAAACAGAAATGGCCGTTGCTCCCACGAGGTGAATGCAAAGTTCTTAAGAACGAAGACTCCATCGATCTTTTTGCTGAGCCAATCCTCGGGCAAATCTGGAAAACACTCAAACAGATTCGTTCCCATCACCGCCTTAGATTTCTTGCCGCTGTTCTTCACCATAAACTGGTTCCACAACAGGATCTCTTTGTCGCGATTCACTACAAGTATGCCGAGATCCACTCGGTCAAAAATGTAATTCAGGGCAAAGGAAGTATCTGTCAGATCCATCTAGAGTTTTTCCAGAATTCTATCAATCTTCGTAGTCAGCATCTCGATCGCTTTTTCGGGCATCAGCAAGAGAAGATCGCAGGTGAAAGATCGATCTTCTACTTTGTAGTTTACCTTCAGAACCAGTGCATGCTCCCAGCTCAGCTGTTCCTGATCCAGAAGTTCATAGATGGGGATCTCCTGACCGATGACACATGGGGCAGAATATCCCAGAACATCACCCAATTGCTCAGCGATGCCATTCAGGCAAGCTCCGTTCAAGAGATTGCTAATGTCGAGCAGAAGCTCCTGCTTGCCCCGATCGGTCAGATCGTCATCGAAAGCCAACAGCACCGTCAGCTCATTGAAACTGGTGTCCGTGAAGATGGTAATCGCTTCCCCGTAAATTCCTGTGTTTCCCTCCGCCCCGAAGAATCCCTGACGGACGCCCGAGATGGTATCAACCCCTATCAGGTCGTGTAGTTCCGCAGTGATATTCTCAGACAGAACAAATCTGATCGAAGGTGCTGTGAGCTCTACAAAGACACCCAACAAGCGTGCCAGCGAATCTCCGGCCCGCCCCATGCCGATGTTGACAATCTCTTCAAAGCCGTCCTTTTGACCTGGCGTGAATCCGATCAGATCTTGCATCTCAGTTCTCTGACTATCGCGTGGTCGATTCTAAATTAAGCCGTGCACGCGCAACTTCTCAAGCAGAACGTCACTCTTGACGGGTTTACCCAAGAACTCGACGGCACCCAAATCTTTTACTCTATCGATCGCCTGGGGTTGAACGTCGGCCGACACCACGAATACCACGCATTTGTGATTCTCTTCACGCAGTTGAGCCAGCACTTCATATCCATTCATGACCGGCATGGTAAGATCCAGGAACACCACCTCTCCCTTGCCAGCCCGGATGTATTCAAGGGCTTCTTTGCCATCCGATGCGTAGCTGATGTCCACTTGCCAATTCTCCGGCAGATTTTTCGTTATCTGCCTTTGCGCCATGTTTGAATCATCACAGATCAGCAAGGGTATTGTCATCATTATGCCCATTCACAACTCGTCGAAGTGAGTATAGTCTCCCATACTCGCCAAGGGACCGCCAACGGTGCGAAATGACACAATATGAGGATAAACAGCCTACTTTAGTTCATCTATTGTTATTTAGCGCTGAAATCATCGATTCTAGCGTCTGTGGCCCCTGCAAACTTTGCACTAGTTCCCCGCTAGGATCAAACAGATAGGTGGTAGGTAATACTTGTGGTCGTAAGTAGCCCAGCGTAGTCGCAGGATCGTCCCGAAGGACGGCAAATTCAATCCCCAGGGCCTTCGCCTGTCCTGCCATTTCATCCAAACTTACAGCGTCAAAGTTCACACCAAACACGACGACGGAATCCGCCAACAGCTTCGACACAGCATTGAGTTCGGGGATCTCCTCACGACAGGGGTGACACCAGACGGCCCAGTAGTTAATGAGAATCCACTTGCCCCTTAGATCGACGAAGTCGCCCTGGTTCCCATCAAGATCCTGATAGTCAGGAGACGAGCAGGCTGCCAGGACGAGCACGAGGATTCCATGGAGTAACTTATTCGTCACGTGCCTCGCCTACGCCTGGCCGGCCGCACCTAGCCGGCCGCACCTAGCCGGTCGCGAGCCTTGCCAACCGGTTCCTCTTTTTGAAACAGGCTGACAAGGTCCAGATCAGTTTCGGCTTTACTGTGTTGAGTTATGCTTTGTAGCAGATCAGACAGATCCTTCTTCCAATATCTATCTAACAGTATTCCCCGTTCAGGCAAGGGCCAGGGCAGGCTGCTAAAAAAGTCCCACACGCTGATCTTGCTTAGATCCTGGGATAAGACATAGCCACCTTTATCCACCGGCTGGATGAAATTTAGTTTGAGCAGTCGAGAGCGATACTCACTCCAGTTGCCATGACTGATACGCGCAGCCCCCTCGAAAATATCCTTTTCAGTAAGGACAACCCCACTGAGGTGCGCTCGATAGAAGGATTCCAGAATCGAGAGAATCTGGAACAGGTGGGGTTCCGCTGCAACCGATTCGTCGTCTTCATAGACAGACAGCGCGCGCACCAGTTCGGCTCCGCCAAGAAGGATATTCCAGGAGAGATAAATCCAGAACAGAAAGAGCGGCACGGCAGCAAAGGCTCCATATATAACCGACCATGAACCCTGGGACATCACCATCACAAACAGATTCTTGGCTAACTCGGATACCAGGGCGGTGATAATCCCGCCTATCAAAGCATGTTTTATCGGTACTCTACAGTTTGGTACGGCAGCGTAAATCAGGGTAAAAACCATCACACTCAACATCCAAGAGATAACGGCAACCAGCCGCAGTGAACTGGCTGTTGCAGCCATTCCCTCCATCAGCGGCAGGGAGAAGATCAAGGTGGTTATGATTAAGGCAAATACCAGCGACAAAGGGACCACGCTCATAACAGCCCAATAGAGGAGAAATCTCTGCAAGCCTTTTCTTACCTCCTCGACGTGCCATATCTCATTCAATGCACGTTCAATGGTAGACAGCATGAAATAGCAGGTGACGACCAGCAAAAGGACGCCGGGGCCGGTAAGGTTGCGCGCCTGATCTGAGAAGTCATGGAGACGTTCCTGCACGGATACGCCAAATTCAGGAATAAAATTGGCGAAGATATAATCCTCAATCATCCTTTCCAGACCGCTGGAAGCAGGGACTGCTGCGATCAGGATATAGAACACCGTTACCAGTGGAACCAATGCGAATAGACTCTGGTAGGTTAGTGCAGCAGCAGTATCTTTGCAGTCATCAACGTTGAACTGACCCCACAGGTAATGAGCGAACCTACCCGTCATCGTTACCCTATTCCTGAGAGTTTGTAACGCTTCAGCCATTGTTAGCTCCTTGTGAGCCACTGTGCGTGAGCCGCTCTGTCGGCCGCTCTCTGTGAGCCACTCTGCGCGAGCCGCTCGCCTTGCTCAGGCTACGGTATATAACCAGGTTAACGCCCAAATGCAAATAAAAGGGGAAACAATGTCGGCTGGGTAGGAAGGGTGCTGAAACAGCGGACCCTAATGGATTATTTTCTCTGCTTGTCCAGTCCGTCTGACGGGAGGTTCATCAATCACTTCGCCCGGAACTCTGACTTCGTAGCGTCTGGTGGACACTTCACCGTCCAACACATCCGGTAACTCCTTCAGGAACTCCGCCATATGCTTGGTCTCGAAATGGTTCTGTAGCGCTTCTACAGATTCCCACTCCTGAAACAACAGCAGACTATTGGGCTGGGATAAGCCGACATAGAATTCATAGCTGATGCAGCCGTCTTCGGTCTGACTGGCAACAGCCATTTGTCTCATAAGAGTAAGAGCTTCATCGCGCAAATCAGCTTTTACCGGGAAAGTCCCGTGTACAATGATCATGACACCTGCTACTCAATTGAGGTAAATGGTTGTACCCAACTGCGATTATACAGTTTATCCCGGATCTGGCCAGCCTGAAACGATAAATGGTCCTGCCGCCTGTCAGGGCTGGCTCTATTCAGTTTTTCGGTCGATGGCGAAGGGGCCCCATGCCTGGCAAGTGGGCATCACCTCCAGACAATTGACATTGATATGTTGGGGCAGAGATGTAACCCAGTAGATTATGTCGGCAACATCGTCTCCCGAGAGCGGTTTTGTCCCTTCGTATACCTGTTTGGTCTTGTCAGCATCACCCCCGAATCTCACCAGGGAGAACTCGGTTTCCGACATGCCGGGTTCGACGTTGGTTACCCGTATATTCTTTCCCAGCAGGTCTGATCGCAGGTTGCGCGAGAATTGCTGCACGAAAGCCTTGCTGGCGCCGTATGCATTGCCGCCCGGGTAGGGCCAACTGGCCGCGACCGAACCAAGATTCACGATGTGTCCACCACCCCCGGCTACCATGAGTGGCAACAGAGCTCGCGTGCAGTACATGAGACCCTTGATGTTCGTGTCCACCATGGTGTCCCAGTCGTCCAGATCGACTTCATCCGCAGAGCCAAGGCCGAGTGCCAAGCCGGCATTGTTGATCAAGACTTCAACATCTCTAAAGTTCTGTGGCAGCTGCTCGACAATCTGGCCGACCGCTTGGCGATCTCTCACGTCCAGCGTAACAGGCAATACTTCGGCAGTGGCAGACAGCTCCTCTGCCAACCGTTTTAGGCGATCGGATCTTCTTGCGCTGACTACCAGTTTTCTACCCTCACCGGCAAATCTCCTTGCGCAAGCTTCACCGAATCCAGAGGATGCACCCGTTACAAATACTGTTCCCGCCATCTTGTCTTCCCTTTCCTTCATCAATGAATGTACCGAACAGATCGCCATTCGTTTCTTAGACGAGGCAATCATACCTTAGACGAGGATTGGTTTAAGCTGTTATCTGCGATCTGCCCGGCACGGCTGGTAGAAGTATAGATGCACAAAAAAAACGGGATGGTGAAACCATCCCGTTCATGTATAGCGTAGCAGCCTATCTGCGCTTCTTGCGTTTTCGCTTCATCGCTTCCAGGGCAGCCTTGGTTGGCTGGGCTGACAGGAGTTGCTTGTAGGTTTTAGTGCGCTTGCTGATCTTCTTGTGATCGATATAAAAGTCAACCGCTTTGCGCCAGGCCCCACCAAGTCCATGCAGATTGATGGAGACTGTGGTATTGACAATTTTGCCAACCTTGGCAGACATGATACCGATCTGGAATACAGGAGTCCGCATGCCGCTCTTCTCTGTTTTCATTCTAAACAGAATGCCTCTTACTTTACCGTCCTTGTCAAACAGAGCCGTCTTGGCAGCTTCGGCTTTCGCCTTCTCCTGTTGCTTTCTCAGCACCTCATCCCTTGCCTCAGCTTTCTGTTTAATGGCTGCTCTCTTCGGACCGCGTAGGCGCTTGCCGTTCTCCTTCAGTGAGAAGTATTCCTGGTACGTTTTGCCAGCGATCTGCCGTCTGACTCTAAATCCGTGGAATCGAGTTGTATCCAGTAGTTCTACGCTCATTTTCTCCAACCTTTTCTTTGCTAACGGGGGCTTAACAATCTTGCATAAGCAGCTCCGGTCAATGCTCACACAAGGCTCATACTAGGTATATTCCTGCTTTCAGGGCCTCTTGCCACTTTGGATGTCAGACCTGATTATAAGACCGAACTCCGGGTCCCTGCAACTGCCCCAAGCCGACTTCGATATGGCGCAATTCTACATCAATTAAAGCGATAATGTATGCTAATTCCAGCAACTTGCAAGGAAAAAGTGAAATTCTTTCTTGACCCAAGACTCTATCTATCCGTTCAGCAGATAAGCCGTCAGAGGGGACTAACAAAAGACCTCTACTACCACTACAACACAGCTGCAGCAACCACTTGACCCATTCCCCACCTCTGCCTTGGAAGCAGTGACAGATAATCCCCAACGCAAGCATCATGCCAGTGCCATAAGATTCTGCAACTGGATTGAGGGGCGCGACCGGTTTCGTTCCCTGACGACCGATCGAGTGCAGGGCACCGCTAACGAGACGTGATCGATATCATGTCCCGTCGGCGGCCGGCACTTTGCCCCAGTGGGTCATGCAGGCACACACCGGTCCTTCAATTCCTGGGCATACAGGCCGAGGGATCCGAACTCAACCAACGGATCATCCCTCGGGCACCGGCCTTCGAATAGAGAGCCGGACGGCATCAGTAACTCCGGCTCGGTCAGGCAAGCCCGGCATATCCACTCTCAGAGAGCCACAAAAATCTGCGACAAGCGCTAATTCGTGCTGGTCCTTCCGCCCCCAAATTCTATATGATTCCACATTTGATGGGGGAGTGGCGATGAGTGACGAGTTGTTACCACATATCGAGATCGAGCCAGCTAATCCTGCCAACGCCAGTGTGATCTGGTTGCACGGCCTTGGCGCAGATGGGCACGATTTCGAACCCATCGTCCCCGAACTGAAGTTGCCGGATTCAAGCGCTATTCGGTTCATCTTCCCCCACGCTCCTAAGAGAGCTGTGACGATTAATGGCGGAGAGGAGATGAGGGCCTGGTATGACTTTGTCCCGCACTCTGAATATGCGGGGAGCGACGACATCACTGAATCCGCACGATCCATCGAGCAGTTTCTGGAGCATGAAATGGAGCGTGGAATTGCCAGCGAGCGCATTATCCTGGCTGGTTTTTCCCAGGGCGGCGTTATTGCGCTCTACACTGGTCTCAGGTTCCAGAGGAGACTCGGTGGAATCCTGGCAATATCCACCTACCTACACGATGTCTCTGCCACAGAAACAGAAAGGCACGACGAGAATCTGGCCATTCCCATCATGATGGCCCATGGCACCATGGACCCGATGATCCCCGTGATGAGAGCCGCCACGTCACGAGAGAATCTGATTCGCCTGGGTTACGATGTGAGGTGGTTCGCGTATCCGATTGAACATCAAGTCTGCATGGAGGAGATTGAGGAGATTGCGAACTTTTTTCAGGAAATCCTGGGCGATGAATAAGAGTTCTATCCATGTCCGATTTCCTCACCAAATACCTGCAAAACTACGCTGAAGCTGAAGCTGCTGAGCTGACCGATATCCCATTCTCCGGCTATGCATCTTGCCTGGTCATTCCTGCCTACAATGAATCTGAAGCCAGCATCGACAAGGTCGTCAGTCGGCTTGAGCTATCCGGCAGAATCCTGCTCGTTCTGATCGCCAATGCCCCAACGGGATCGGCCCAAAGTACCCGGCAACTGGTTCGTCAGATGAGACGGCACCATCCCATTAAATGGCAAGGCACCCATCTCAGTTGCCTGCTTGGCTTCACCCCAGCCATTGATCTATTGCTGATCGACCGCTGCAGTGACGGTAGAGAGATCCCGAAACGAAGGGGCGTCGGTCTGGCACGAAAAATCGGCGCGGATATCGCAACTCAGTTAATCTGTGAGGGGGTGGTAATCGATCCATGGATCTATACGACAGATGCCGATGTCTGCTTGCCTGCCGGCTACTTTAACGCAGTCCCGACAGGTGCCGAGGAGCGACGCGGGGCGGTGCTGTTCCCGTTCCGCCACAACGCAGATGCGGCCCTCACCGATGCCGCCTTGCTGTATGAATTATCACTGCATTACTATGTCAGGGCATTGCGATGGGCAGGATCTCCCTACGCGTACCACAGCATAGGAAGCACACTGGCTGTGCACTATGAGAGCTATGCCATGGTGCGGGGATTTCCACGGCGACCGGCGGGTGAGGACTTCTATCTACTCAACAAGATTGCGAAAGTTGCCGGCGTATTCCCCCTGAGCGAGCCCGACATAGATATCGAGGCGCGAGAGTCCAGCAGAACACCCTTTGGTACCGGCACCAATCTCACCAAAATCAAATCGCTGCAAACACCCGTGGATCAGTACCTTTTTTATCATCCGGAGAGTTTTTATCTGCTCAAGGTGTGGCTGGACCGGATGAAGACCATCTGGATCGATCGGCCAGCGTCCACGGCAATCCATTTTCACACGGGCCTTACCGATGGTCAGATCAGCGCCCTCGACGCCTGTCTGACCGCTCTGCAAATTCCCCAGGCCGTGACAAAAGGCTTGCAGCAATACCGCAGTGCAGAGAGTTTCCAGCGTTATCTGCACGGATGGTTCGATGCGCTAAAAACATTGAAATTCATTCACTTTCTGAGGGATCAGACTTATCCTTCGGTAGCATTGATGGAAATGCTAACAGCACCATTTATGCACGATCCAGCAGCCGGGTTTATGACGGACCTGTCACGAGACCGTGTCGGCAGAACACAACTGCTGGAGCAAATAATCGAGAAGGTCAGGCTTTGAGCTTGAAGACCATTGAATCGTGTTTAGCCGGCCCGCGCTCGGCTAGGCCAAGCCACAATTAGGAGTGCGTTTGGCACGGGGGCCAAGCCACAATTAGGAGTGTGCCATGCATGTCATCGTCGATCTCTGTGTCGTACCATTGGGCGTTGGAGTTTCCGTATCTCAATACGTCACCGAGTGTCAGAGAATATTGGCTGACCTGGGACTCAAGACTAATCTACATGCCTATGGCACCAATATCGAAGGCGAGTGGGATGCTGTCTTCGCCGCTGTCAGAAAGTGTCATGAGCGCATCCATGAGATGGGTGCACCCAGAATCAGCACCACGATCAAACTGGGTACCCGAACTGATCGCGAGCAAACCATGCAAGATAAAGTGGATAGCGTCCAACAGAAGCTATAATAGCCAGACGGGATCGATCCACTCCTGCAGCCGGACGGTTTCATTGTATCATTAGGGCTTCCAGTCATTTCGGGGTCATTCGGGGTTATTCGGGGTTAATTGTGTATAAGATTTTTGTCGATGGTCAGGTTGGCACAACCGGTCTGCAGATTCACAGACATCTGCAAGATCGTGACGACATTCAGCTTGTACAGATCGAAGACCAGGATCGCAAGAACGTGGCTGTTAAGAAGGAACTGCTGAACAGTTCGGATCTGGTTATTCTGTGTCTGCCTGACGACGCGGCCAGACAATCCGTTGCCTTGATCGATACAGACGAGGTCAAGGTGCTGGACGCCAGCACCGCCCACCGAGTTAACGAGGATTGGGTGTACGGATTGCCGGAACTCAGCAGCGAACAACGCAACAGGATAGGTTCAGCGCGCTTTGTCTCCAATCCCGGATGCTATCCAACGGCATTCATACTTCCGCTTGCACCATTGATCCGCGATGGACTCCTGCCAGCGGACAGCCTGATTTCGGCTCACGCGATCTCGGGGTATACAGGTGGGGGACGCAAACTGATCGAACAATATGAGCAGCGATTGAAGGCCGACCGGAACGAATTTTGGCCCATTCGACCCTACGGCCTGCAACTGAATCACAAGCATCTTCCCGAGATGCAGCACTTTTCCGGACTGGACAGTACGCCTCTGTTTACCCCGTCGGTAGGACCCTTTGCCCAGGGACTGCTGTTGCATATCCCTCTTTTCCGAAGCCAGCTATCCGCCGGAGTCGATCTCGATTGTGTCTATGAGGCCCTGCTCTCCCGTTACCGCGGAGAAGCCTGCATTAAGATTCATCCTGTCAATGACGACACCGCTCTCGATGACGGATTCCTGGATCCGCAAGAAAACAATGACACCAATAGAGTCGATATATTTCTATACGGATCGGAGCGACAGCTGCTGCTGATAGCGCGACTGGACAATCTTGGCAAAGGCGCTTCAGGTGCAGCGGTCCAGAATCTCAATCTAATGCTAGGCTGTGAAGAATTGTACGGATTAGCCACTTGAGGAGTAAAGCTGTGGAGTTCACTCAATTAACCCTTCAAGAACTGCTCGACCTACAGAAAGACCTGCAGAGTCAATTTGACGTCATCAAACAGGCCAACCTGAAACTGGACTTGACCCGCGGAAAACCTTCAGCGGAACAACTGAGTCTATCCAATTCACTGGACTCTATTCTGGACGCCTACTTCGTGTTGCAGGATGGTACCGATGTCAGAAACTACGGCGGCATTCTGGGCATCATGGAGGCACGAATACTGGGTTCTAAAATGCTCGGCACGCGCCCTGATGAAGTTCTTGCGGGCGGCAACAGTAGTCTGGCGCTGATGTATCAACTGATCAATTTCGCGCATCTGCACGGCCTGCAAGGTCCCGGTACATCCTGGCAAGCCGAAGCTCAGCAGCAACAGGGCCAGGTCAAATTCCTCTGTCCGGTACCGGGGTATGACAGACACTTTACCATCTGCGAGTTCTTCGGCATCGAAATGATCAACATTGCCTTCAATGACGACGGACCGGACATGGACAAAATCGAAGCACTGGTGGCGACGGATCCTCTCATCAAGGGCATCTGGTGCGTGCCGAAATACTCAAACCCAACGGGTCACACCTATTCGGATGACACCGTGAGGAGAATGGCGGCCCTTGGAAATTCAGCAGGTGCTAATTTTCGCGTCATGTGGGATAACGCTTATGTAGTCCATCACCTGACGGACAACCCGCCCCGCCTGCTCAACATCATGGAGGAATGCCGCAGCAAAGGAACTGAAGATAATCTGATAATCACCGGGTCGACCTCGAAGATCACTTTCGCCGGCGGCGGTATCTCATTCCTGTGCAGCTCACGCGCCAATATCGACGCACTGGAAACGCACCTCACCGCATCCGTTATCGGTCAGGATAAGGTCAATCAACTGCGTCACGTACTGTTTCTCAAAGATCAGCAACATCTGCTGGATCACATGCAGAAACACAAACAGATTCTTAGGCCTAAATTCGATCACGTTGTGAAAGTTCTGGATGCAGAGTTGGCAGGCAAGGGAATGGGTAGCTGGACTGATCCCAAAGGAGGCTACTTTATCTCCTTCGACTCGCTTCCCGGTCTGGCAAAGAAGATCATCGCCCTAGCGGCAGAACTTGGTGTCAAGCTGACCCCGGCCGGCGCGACTTTCCCTTACCGCCAGGACGTTGAAGACACCAATATTCGCTTGGCGCCGACTTTCCCCCCCATCGACGACCTCGATCAGGCCATGAAGGTATTCGTGGTGAGCGTGCAACTGGCATCGGTACAGCAGCGAATTCAGCAACTTTGATCCGCCCAGCATCATCTGTATCACCATCAACAGGTTGTTAGCACCATGAAGCTGCACCTGCTGGATATCACCGTATTGCTGTTGTACTTTGCGGCGCTATTCTGCATGGGGCTGTATTTCTCGAAAAGGAATGTTGATACGGAGCGTTATTTTCTGGGGGGACGCTCTTTCAAGGGTTGGGTGGTAGGTTTGAGCCTGGTGGGGACCTCTATCAGTTCCATCACCTTCCTGGCCTATCCGGGGGATGCCTTTAAGACAGCCTGGTTGCGTTATATTCCCAACCTGATGCTACCGATTGCCGTGCTGATCGCGGCCTATGTTTTCCTGCCATTCTTTCGAAAAGGTCAGACGGTAACGGCGTACCAATACCTGGAGCATAGGTTCGGACCTTCGGTGAGAGTTTATGCAGCCACTGCATTTATCATCGCCCAACTGGTCCGGGTCAGCATGATCCTTTATCTGATTTCTCTAGTGCTGCAGGAGATCACCGACTTCGACGCCACCACCTGCATTCTGATCTCAGGAACCATCGTCGCCGTCTATACAATTTTGGGTGGCATCGAGGCCGTCATCTGGACCGATGTCATTCAAACCATTGTCTTGTTGCTCGGTGGAATCGTCTGTGTGGGTATTATCGCATCGGAGATTCCGGGTGGTCTCAGCCAGATACTTGCCGTCGCGAGTGACCAGGACAAGCTTTCCTTTGCCGAAATGGTCGATGGAACTCTGCGGCCGGTATCCTGGGACCTTTCCTTCGGCAGTAAAACGGCAACCATGATGCTGTTCATCGGCTTGACCAACTGGCTTACCGAGTACAGCAGCAATCAGAATACCGTGCAACGATTCTGCGCTACAGAAAGCGAGTCCGAAGCACGCAAAGCGATGTTTATCTGTGCTGCCTGCAGTCTTCCCATCTGGGCTTTCTTTATGTTTCTGGGTACAGCTCTGTACGTCTTCTTTCAGCTTTTTCCGGCTACCCAAGCGGCCGAGATCCTGGCAGGCACCCGAAAAGCAGAAGAGATCCTGCCCTTCTTTATTACTCACTATTTACCTGCCGGTCTTATCGGCCTTGTCATAGCCGCAGCTCTGGCGGCCGCTATGTCTTCACTGGATTCGAGCATAAACGCCATTTCCACGGTGAGTATCGTTGATATCTATCGGCGCCACCTGGCCAAGGACAAATCAGAACAGCACTACCTGAGAACCGCATGGATCGTTGCGACCTCATCTGCCGTAATCATGATGGCCGGTGCAATCTACCTCATTCATGCGGACACCAAAACACTACAGGACACAGCTACCATCCTGGTTTCTCTGCTGGGTGGCGGATTGCTGGGAATCTATGCCATCGGCTTTCTAACCGATAAGGGGGATGCCAGAAGCGTCTGGCTCGGAATAGCCGGCACTATGCTCTTCACCGCCTGGACCGTTCTTTCGAGCAATCAACTGGTGCCGGCCTTCCTGAGTGTTCCCTTTGATCTGTATTACACTGGCCTCATGGGCAATTTCCTGATGTTCTTTCTGATATACGCCACTTCCGTACTTCTGGTAACATCCGATCGCAACCTGCGCGGATTGACCATCTGGAATTCTTCGGACGAACAGTGAATAAGTTTTGAGAGAAACTACCGACCCTCATTCACACAATCTCTTGTCACTGACAAGCGACAGAGCTAAGGGGCTGCCGGCTGGCATAGTGTCAGATTCAGGCAGAGATGCAATCCATGCCTGAAGACTTTTCCAGCCTTGAATTACCGTCTGAATTGGTTGACGCCATTGCAGAGCTGCAGTTTCACACCTGTACACCGGTTCAAGCTGAAGTCTTACCCCATGCCCTTGATGGTGCGGACATCGTCAGTCAGGCTCAGACTGGCACCGGCAAGACAGCGGCCTTTCTCATCACCCTGATTGCTTACCATCTTGAAAATCCTGAAATAGATCCACGCCCCGCCGGTACCCCCTTTGCACTCATCGTTGCACCAACGCGCGAACTGGCAATACAGATATCAGACGATGCAATGGATCTTGCCAAATTCACTGACATTAAGATAGTGACCCTGATGGGAGGGATCGACTATGAAAAACAGAAACGGCAGTGCCGAGGGGTAATCGACATTCTGGTTGCCACCCCCGGTCGTTTGCTGGACTTCTGTAGATCATCCGTTGTAGATCTGAGACGCATTGAAACACTGGTCATCGATGAAGCGGATCGCATGTTGAGCATGGGCTTTATTCCAGATATCAAAGCGATCATCAGACAGACTCCCAGGAAAGAACAGCGACAGACACTGCTGTTCAGCGCTACCTTAAGCGACGATATTCGTCGACTCGCATCCCAATGGACCCAAGAACCCATTAAGATCGAAATCGAACCTGAACAAGTGGCAGTGCAATCTGTTACACAGTTGGTTTATCTGATTCCCTACGAACAAAAATATGCCTTGCTCTACAATCTGATCACCAGTCTACAACTGGATCGGGTGCTGGTATTCGTCAACCGACGCGACCAGGCGAGGCATTTGGAAAATCGTCTACATCGAAATGGCATAAACAGTGGTCTACTCACCGGCGATGTGCCGCAACGGAAACGTATCAGAACTCTGGAAGATTTTAAGTCAGGTAACATTCACATTCTGGTAGCAACCGACGTGGCGGGTCGCGGAATCCATGTAGAAGAAATCAGTCACGTCATTAACTACAATCTTCCTGAAGACTCGGAAGACTACGTACACCGCATCGGCCGTACCGGACGGGCCGGCGCTGAAGGTATCTCCATCAGTTTCGCCTGCGAAACCGACGCGTTTCAAATACCAGCTATAGAAGAACTGTTAGGATATCCGCTAAAGCATGTTCATCCGGCAGATGAGTTGCTCGCACCAACGCCAGCACCGGTTCGTTCTTCCCGGCCTTCACTTCCCGTGAAAAAAAACCGACGCAGAAGGTAAGCTGTAGCCGCAGCACTATTGCAGATAGGAACAACATGGTTGCCGCCGTACTTGCAGACGGACTGCACAAGACCTACCAGGTACCGGTTCGGGGAGCCGGTATCCAGGCAGCCCTGAAGAGTTTGGTGCATCGAGAAACAGAGGCCGTGCAAGCCGTCAAGAATGTCAATCTGGAAATCGCTGAGGGCGAAGTTGTGGGTTTTCTGGGCCCAAATGGTGCAGGAAAGACGACTACGATCAAGATGTTAACCGGCCTGCTCCACCCCACCACTGGAATCGCACAAGTGTTTGGGTATCAACCTGCCAAGCGGGAACACCAGTTCCTTATGCAGATCACCCTGGTAATGGGACAACGCAATCAACTTCTCTGGGATATTCCGGTCATCGATTCGTTTGACCGCAATCGAGTGATCTACAAAGTATCGAAGACTGACTACGAGAAAACCCTGGATGAGCTGGTCGCTCTGCTCGACCTTGATTCGCTGCTCCACAAACCGGTGCGTAATCTTTCCCTCGGGGAAAGAATGAAGTGTGAGATCGCGGTGGCTCTTCTGCATCGACCGCGCATGTTGTTTCTGGACGAACCGACCATCGGACTGGACGTGACCATGCAGCGAAAGTTAAGGGAGTTCATCACTCAATATAATCAGCAGACAGGTGCAACCGTACTGTTGACCAGCCACTACATGGCAGACGTCCAGGCCCTGTGCAAACGCGTGATCGTCATTCATCACGGCAGCATTCTGTTCGATGGCTATCTCGACCACCTGGTACAGCGCTTTACAGCTCACAAGACGATATCGATCAAACTGAGTGATCCCCTGGTGGATCTATCCGGCTACGGCGAATTGATCACCCGATCGGAAGAACAGGCAGCCTTTCGGATACCCAACAGAGAAGCCGCCAACTTCACCAGCAGGCTGTTGCGGGACCTGGATATCGTAGACCTGACGGTGGAGGACCCCCCAATCGAAGAGATCATCGAATCGGTATTCAACCAAAGTGCTTAGATATTACCTCAACCTTTATCCCGCGTTTCTCCGCATCGCCGTGTTGGCACAGATTCAGTATCGTGCTTCCGGTGTTATCTGGATGATCGGCTCCATCATCGAGCCGGTCATCTTCCTGGTGGTCTGGTCCAGGGTTGCTCGAGCCAGGGGCGGCGAGGTAGGTGGCTATGCTGAGAACGAATTCGCCGCCTACTATATCGTCCTGATGCTGGTCAACCATGTGACGTTCACCTGGATCATGCATGTCTTTCAAAGCAGGATCCAGTTCGGTCAACTGTCATTCCAGCTGATGCGACCGGTTCATCCGATACATGAGGATCTGTCGGACAACGTCGCCTACAAGATCGTACAGTTGACCGTCATGTTGCCCGCCGTAATTATCCTGATCCTGATCTTTCAACCGAAATTCAATTTTGAGATGTGGTCCCTGTTGCTGGCAGTGCCGGCCATCATCCTGGCACTTGCAGTCAGATTCACGCTCGAGTGGACCCTTGCGTTAGTTGCGTTTTGGACGACTCGGGTAAACGCCATCAATCAAAGCTATTTCGCCATCATCATGTTTTTCTCAGGACGGGTGGCTCCCATGGCCCTGCTGCCGGTCACAATCCAATCCATCGCTTCTGCACTGCCCTTTTACTACATGATCGCCTTCCCGGTGGAACTCCTACTGGGCAAACTGACTCCCGCGCAGGCACTGACAAACATCGTGATCCAGCTGGGCTGGCTGGCGTTCGCCCTTATGCTCCTCGTTAGCTTATGGAAAGTAGCCGTTAAACAATACTCGGCAGTGGGAAACTGATGATCGAATTCTTTCGACTGGCCAACGTATTCCTGCGTATCGGCGCCATGAACGAAATGGCCTACCGGGCCAATTTCTGGATACAGACATTTGAGTCTCTTCTGTCCATGGCAACTGCACTGGCCACCATAGCAATCGTATTCAACCAGACCGACAGTTTGGGCGGCTGGCAGCGAGCGGAGTTGATCAGTCTGCTGGGCGTCTATTTTCTGGTGCTCGGAACGATCAACCTGGTGGTTTCGCCCAGCCTCGGCCGATTCATGGAGGAAGTGGTGGATGGCCGCCTGGACTTTACCCTCACCAAACCAGCGGACGCACAGCTTCTGGTCAGCATCTCCGAGTTTCGCATCTGGAAAATCCTCGACGTCATCCTCGGCCTGATCGTTCTATCCATGGGTCTTCTCACCAAAGCCGAAGCAACCAGTTTCGCATCAGCGCTGGTGTTCGGCATCACCCTCCTGGCAGCCGGGGCCATCGTCTACAGCTTCTGGATCATTCTGGCGACCCTGGCATTCTGGTTCATCCGTATCGAAAACATCACCATGATCTTCTGGTCCATGTACACCGCCGGCCGCTGGCCCGTAACCATCTACCCGCCCTGGCTAAAATGGATCCTCACCCTGCTGGTACCAGTAGCATTCGCCGTCACCGTACCGGCACAAGCCCTGTCAGGACGACTGACCTTCAATACCCTTATGAGCGCAGTCCTGCTAGCTGTCGCCCTGGTGTTCATCTCGAGATGGTTCTGGAAGCTAGGTGTGAAGTCATATTCGGGAGCATCGGCGTAAACCGATCCTGCTAGTCAATTGGTTGGTCGTAATCGAAGGGGGCCACTGTGCACAGGAAGTGTCTACCCTACGGACCCTGGACTCAATACCAAAAGCGTGTATTACTTTGAGGGAAACGGACTTTAAGACTGATTGACGAGGAACCTGGAACTCAACGCTACCTACACCGGTCTAAATCCCTTACCACTGGCGTGTTCTAAGACAAATCAGCAGTACTGCAAGCGACGGAAATCTATGTGGCTAACGTATAAACATCGACCACGGCAAGGTGTAGATCTGCTATAATGATCCGGCGCTGCAGAAACGAAGGCGAGCCATGAAAAACCTGCTTCTAGTTATTTCCATTACCGTGAATGTTTTTCTCGTTTACACATTCATTAATCTCAGCAGTGAAGATCCCCCGGCAGCTTCGCAGGGCGTTGAAGTCGAGCGGGGCCCGGTCTCGGAGCAACCGCCCCTCGAGAGAACGGTTGACAGGGGTGAAGAGCCACCTTTGCTGCAGCCGGAGGATCAGCCGTCGGACCACTTTGAATACCTGGACTATTTGCGTCAGCAAGATCTGTCCGAGTCGGAGATCAAGCAAATCCTGCTGGCCAGAATCGACTCGGAATACAAGAATCTGGAGCGCGAGCAGACTGAGGAGTATAGATATTGGCAAAATCCCAGCAGGGACCGCAAAGAAATGATGCTTCAGCAGCTGGCTTGGGCGGCAGAGAAAAGAGACATCTTGCGGGAATTGTTCGGTGACTCAGTGATGGATGACCCGGTCTTTGAGGATTTGTTTAGACCCCTTAACAAGAAACTGGGTTTTCTCTCGTCCGATGCGCAGATTGCGTTGCAGGAACTGATGCTGACAAGTCAGGCGGAGACTTCCTCCATGTTTGGGCGGGGCTTTATCAGAGAATATCGGCAAGACCGGCTGACTGCCAATGAATCCATGCTCGCTGCAATCGAGGAACTGCTGACACCGGAAGAATTCCTGGAGTACCAGCTACGTGAATCACGCACTGCCAATATGATGCGCAGGTCGATGGATGGATATGACTACGGTGAGCAGGAGTTCAGAGATATCTTTGCAATAAGACAATCCACTGAAATACGACCCGGTCAATCCGGATCCGATATGCGCGACCCCCAGGTACGTGCGGAACTGCAGTCGGCACGTGCAGACGTCGACAATCAGATTAGAGAATATCTGGGCGAAGACCGCTACCAGGAACTGGAACGGGTGCAGGATCCTCTCTATCGCTCGCTGCAGGCCATAGGTGAGCGATATGGTAATTCTGAGGAGGATGTGATTGCTGCGTATGAAATCACCACCAATTCAAAGGGGCAGATCGATGAGATCAGAAGAAACCAGTCACTCTCATCGGAACAGAGACGTACTGAGATGCAAGAGCTGAATGAACAGACCCTGGAAGAGATCGAGGCGGTCGTCGGTGAGGAGGCAGCTAGATCCATCCAGAGTAATGCTGCACAGTTCAGATATGGCCGTCCTGAACACCGAGGACCTCGTTAGTAGGCATGAGTTTCAGATACCACTGGCGCGATATCGCCGGTCGCATGGGATGGATGCCCACCACCTGTAACCCCGCATCGATGGCATCTCTCTTCATCTGACTGAAATGAATCGGCAGTCGGTCGGTGGATTTGTTTTTTCTAAGATAATTGCCAATGTGAAAGAACATAGCATCTGATGAGAGATTACAAAAGAAAGATACGATCAGATACTCCCGTGCAATTCGCTTCAGTTCCCGCAAACCGGTCACCCTTACCTCAGGCTCGCGAAAGTGGTGAAACATACGATTGCAGATCACCACATCGAAACTGTTATCTTCAAAGCCGGTATCTAACACATCAGCTACGGCATAGTCCACATTGGCTTTGACTTGCCGAGATTCAGCGTATTTCTGCGCTTCCATGAGCATGAGTGGGGCTACATCCGCAGCGGTAACCCGATATCCAAGCCCCACTAAATCCGGTATCAATCGGCCCGCCCCACAGGGGATATCCAGTACATGAGCGCCTTTGGCAGTATCGGTGAGTGCTTTGCTGATACACTTGATTTCCCGCACGTGCGTTTTAGAATTCATCAGGCGCTGCGCGTACTTGCTGACTTCCTCTGTATCGAAATAGCGCTTGCGATATTCCTAATGAGATGTTTGCAGTTCGTTGCCGCTCATCCACTTATCCACTCAGTCGGAGTGGTCAAGAATATCGATGCCACTTTACCCTGTCAATTTCATGCCAACGCGCTGGGAACTAGACTGAAATCGAGGCAAGTGCCTTCGCCTTGCGCACAGTTCACTGTTGTATTCGCATGAGTTATGCTAGCCGGGATCATCAGCAGCAGACCGTCACCTGCGGAAACCAACCATGCATATATCAAACCACCAGGGCGCTACTCGGTTAACCGGTGCACGGCATGGATGGCGATTGCCGTCATCGATCGCCTGGTTTCCACTTGCTGTGGCGATCGGGTGCAGTACCGAGGTGGAGACGACGGAGCAAGGTGATCCGTCGATCTCGTTCGGCGAATGCCCTAAACCGGAACTCGTTCTCACCACTTCGATCGTGTCAGGAAGTCGATGTGGTACTTACTCGGTAGCGGAGGATCCGCAGTCGGCCGACGGAAGAGTGATTCCCCTAAAGGTCATGGTGATCCCGGCAGTCAACCCCAAACCGAAAGCAGATCCGGTATTCTTCCTTGCCGGCGGACCCGGACAGGCAGCCAGTGAAGTGGGGCCCATGCTGTTTCTGCGTCTCGCCAAACTACGCAAAGATCGGGATATCGTACTGGTTGATCAACGCGGTACCGGTTCCTCAAATCCGCTGGACTGCGAAATGGATCTTCCCGAATTCTACGACATGAAAGTTTCCCTTCAGCATCTGACGGAACTGCAGGTTCAGACCCTCAAGAGGTGTCTGCAAGAATACGATGCAGATCCACGATTTTATACGACGCCAATCGCCATGGACGATCTGGACGCGGTGCGGCGGGCCCTCGGCTACGGAGAGATAAATCTCATCGGTGGCTCATACGGAACCCGGGCAGCTCTCGTCTACATGCGACGACACCCAGACAACGTTCGCTCAGTGGTGCTTGATGGTGTTGTCCCTTTAACCATGAAGCTGCCGTATTTCATGGCCAGAGATGCCGGTCGAGCACTGGAGTTGATGCTCGATGATTGTGAGCAAAGTACCGATTGTAGCGAAGCCTTCCCGCAACTTCGCTCGCACCTTGACGATCTGTTCTACCAGCTCTCCCAACAACCGGCTGAAGTCACCCTGACCCACCCCAGAACCGGTGACGCCATTGCCAGCTTTATCCAAGCCGACACCATCATGAGAATTATCCGAGCGGTACTCTACAGTGGCGAACTCGCCAGTCTCCTACCCCTTGCCATCGAACAGGCATATCAAGGCAACTTTCAATCTCTGGCCACCATGGCGGGTTTTTTTGATAGTGAACAGATGGGCATAAGCATCGGCATGATGAACTCGGTCTTATGCAGTGAGGACATGTCTGTGGTTGGACGGCAGATCCCAACCACAGAAGGCGAGAGCTCAATGTTCGGCATGACGATCGTAAGGGATCTACGTTCCATCTGTGAATTCTGGCCCAAAGGCACTATTCCTGACAGTTATTTTGAGCCGGTAGCGTCAGATATCCCGGTGCTGCTTACATCCGGCGAGTTGGATCCGGTTACGCCACCCGTGTGGGGGGAGGAAGCGGCCGCAACCCTCAGTCGTTCAAAACACATCGTCGTAGCGGGAGTTGGCCATGGCACACTCAGCTACGGCTGCATGCAGGATCTGGTCGCGCAATTCATCGACCAGCCCAATCCACAAGAGGTAGTCAGCGATTGTCTGGAAAAAATCCACAGGCCTCCCTTCTTCTACAGTACGGCCGGGCCTGTGCCCAAACAGCAAGATGATTAGGGTAGAGAACATATACAAACAGTTCGGCGACGTCACTGCGGTCAACGGGGTCTCCTTCAAGGCAGAAAACGGCCAGGTAACCGGTCTGCTGGGTCCTAATGGCGCCGGAAAATCAACTACTTTGAGAATGCTCTATGGTCTGGTGGAACCGGATGCCGGGGCCGCGTCGGTGGACGGTGTGTACGTCAACGACGATTCCATTGCGGTGCAACAGAGAATCGGCGTGCTTCCGGATACCCACGGCCTTTACACACGGCTGACAGCCAGAGAACACATCCACTATTTCGGACAACTGCACGAATTGGACCGGAAAACACTCCTTGAGACAACGGATCATCTGATTGAACTGCTGGATATGGGCAGCATAGCCGAGCGCAGGGCCGAGGGGTTCTCGCAAGGCGAGAGAATGAAGGTGTGTCTCGCCAGAGCGCTGGTTCACCAACCACCGAATGTGCTGTTGGATGAACCGACCGTCGGGCTGGATGTGATGTCCACCCGAACCGTCAGAGAGTTGATTGGCAAATTACGCCAAGAGAATAAGGCTGTCCTTTTCTCAAGCCACCTGATGCATGAAGTTTCATCCCTCTGTGATCAGATCGTAATCATCTCCGCGGGCAAAGTTGTCGCTCAGGGCACCCCCGACCGGATAAGGGATCTAAGCGGTCAGCAGGATCTTGAAGAAGCGTTTGTCACCCTAACGGAAAGAACAGAGTGAGTGATTCGTATAGAGGTTAGTATCAGCGAAACAAGAAGGAATCTAGCGCAGTGAATTTTGCAGCAGCAGGAACTGTCTTCAAGAAGGAACTAACGGATGGCATTCGCGATCGACGTGCCGTGATGACAGCGATGGTCTTCCCCATCCTGGGTCCGGCGATGATCTATTTCATGTTCAATGCACTGATCGACCTACGCAAGGATCTTGAAGAAATCGAGGTAGCGGTGATCGGACGAGAACATGCGCCTGCCATGATCGATTGGCTGACTCAACATAATGTAACGTTCAAGGACGTTACCGAGGATCCAAAACAGGCGGTTCGCGACAAGATTCACGATATGGTTCTGGTGATCCCGGCGGGCTTTCAGCATAGATTCGCCCAATCTCGCTCTGCCGTGGTCGAATTGGTCAACGATGGATCCAGAACGGATGCACGCAATGCTGTTGGTCAGATCCGCAACCTGATCACAAGTTATGGTCGCCAGATCGGCGCCTTTCGTCTCGTCAGCCGTGGGGTTTCCCCGGAAATCACCCAGGCGGTGATCGTGCAGAACATCGAAGTGGCCAGCAAACAGCAGATTGCCGCCCGTATATTGAATGTCATTCCCATGTACATCGTGTTGGCAGCCTTTGTCTGCGGTATGGGGCTTGCGGTTGACAGCACGGCCGGGGAACGGGAACGCGCCACGCTGGAAGCACTGCTCATCAATCCTGTTCGGCGCACCCAGATCGTAATCGGCAAGTGGCTGGCGGCCAGTCTGTTCGCCGCCGTTGGTATTCTGCTAACGTTGTTTCTCTGTTTCTTCACCTTGAAGAAAGTGCCCTTGGAAGAAATTGGACTGAGCTTCACCCTCGGTTGGGGACAGATAGTCGGCATGCTGGCGGCAGTCTTCCCGTTAGCGTTCATGGCCACCGGACTGCAGCTTCTGCTGGGCATCTTTGCCAAATCGTTTAAAGATGCACAGTCCTACATCGGGGTTCTTGTACTGATACCGGTGCTGCCCGGTATCATCGGCACGCTCTATCCAATTCAGGGGAAAGCCTGGATGAATTTGGTACCCGCTCTCGGTCAACACATACTGCTGATGGATGTGGTGGGCGGCAAAGCGCCGGCCATATGGAATTTCGTCGTGTCAGGTATTACCGCTTTGCTGGTCGCCCTCGTGTGCGTCAAGCTGACGGCCTACCTGTTTCGTCGCGAGAGAATCATCTTCAGTCGTTAAGGTAAGCCGTTAGGCTTTCCTGAGAAGATAGACTCGCCACATGGAAACAAACTTGAGCAGATCAAAGGTGGCCGCAACGTCAAAGCCGGAGGCCGTGAATTCCTTCTCGATCTGCTCTCGTCGTATGACAAAACGATTCTGGTAAGCCTTGTTTCGTTCCTGTCGCTCAAGCAACCCGCGGCGATAGGACTTGAGGTTACCGTCCACCCACAGGGATATGATAATACTGTTGCTGGTAACTCTGTGAAACTCATCCAGCAGCGCTTTACGATCCTGTTGGGAACCCAGATGGTGTAACAGCCGCATACAAAAGATCAGATCCACGCTCCCATTGGACATGTTGATGTCGAACGCCGATGACTGGAAACGGTTGAATCGTTCGACAATTCTTTGGTCCTGCACCGCTGCTGCGAGATTCAACATATCCTGGCTGTTGTCGGAAGCATACAGATCACAGTTGGGCAGTGTACTGAGCAGTGACCAGAATCTTCCCGCACCACAAGGTATATCCAGGAGCCTGGCTGGAGCACCAGCTAACGCCAGTGCTTGTGCGGCGATACGATGTTCCATCCAGTTTGATAGTCGCCGCTGCAAACCGGCGTTGTGTTTACGGTGATAGCGCTTCGCGTGCTCGTCGTCATACTTTTCGGAAAACTGCAGCCTTGCACTTGGCACTGGTACTCCGTCTACAGTATGTAACCCCGTTCATCATGCAGGGCAAGATCCAGCCCTTCAGATTCCTCTTCTGCGGATACCCGCAAGCCGATCACCTTCTTGATGACAAATAGGATCACGATGCTCATTATGCCCGTATATATTACCGTGGCACTTACGCCGACAAATTGAGCAATCACCTGGCTGAGCATAGTTTCATTGCCGTCCCCAAAACCTGCACCGCCCAAACTGACTGCGGCAAAGATACCGGTCAACATTGCCCCGATGATTCCCCCTACAGCGTGCACGCCAAACACATCCAGAGAGTCATCATAACCCATCGCACCTTTCAGTTTTGTGGCGGCCAGGAAACACCCAACTCCTGATGCCAGCCCTATTGCGATGGCGCCCATGGGCCCAACAGCTCCTGATGCGGGCGTGATGGCCACCAGACCGGCGACGGCACCAGTCGCGATTCCCAGCGCGCTGGGTTTGCCGTGCAAAATCCACTCTGCAAACATCCAGGTTAAGGCAGCCGAGGCCGTGGCTATCTGGGTCACCGCCATGGCCATGCCGGCAACGCCGTCAGCAGCCAATTCACTGCCTGCATTGAACCCGAACCAGCCCACCCAAAGCATGGATGCACCGATGACCGTCAGACTCAGGTTGTGAGGGGGCATGGCAGTGCCTGGAAAACCAGCCCTCTTGCCAAGCATGATGGCAGCAACCAATCCGGCGATACCCGCATTGATGTGCACGACCGTACCGCCGGCAAAATCCAGCACACCCCAATCACCCAACCAACCTCCACCCCAGACCCAGTGACAAACCGGTGCATAGACGAAGGTAAGCCAGAGCCCCATAAACCAGAGCAGGGCCGAGAATTTCATCCTCTCCGCGAATGCCCCAACGATGAGAGCGGGCGTGATGATGGCAAATGTCATCTGGAAGGTCATGAAGACCGTTTCCGGGATGGTCCCGGAGAGGGAATCCACGGAAACACCGGCGAGAAACGCCTTGCCGAGCCCACCGACAAACCAATTCGCAGGTCCCGCTTCGAACGCCATGCTGTAGGCATAGACAACCCACAGAATCGTCATCAAGGCGGTGATGGCAAAGCACTGCATGAGAACCGACAGGACATTCTTACTGCGCACCATGCCGGCATAAAACAGAGACAATCCAGGAATGGTCATAAACAGAACCAGAGCTGTGGCAGTCAGCATCCAGGCTGTATCCCCCGAATTCAGGCTATCCTCGGCCCAGGCCAATTGAGGTAGCAGCATGATCAGTACAGACATCACGCTCGCCAATCCCTTTTTATGCTTAATCAGCTTCATCGCACTCCTCCTAACAGGACACCGTTAATAGATTGATCCATCCAGCACATTTTGCAGCGATGATTGCATAGTACGTGCCAAATCCGAATATCTCTTTGATCTCAATGGATTACGCGGATTACGGAGTGGCCTTCGCGGCCAATTCGCACCATCTTGGACTGATCCGGCCGCTCAGGCACTAAAAAGGTGCGAGCAGCGTCCGGCCATGGATGACGCTCGTGTATGGCTGGCCTGTTATGCATTGTCCGGCAGAGATTGATCTAATCGCGCCGGCTACGACTCTTACGAAGTGGAGAGAATCCATGTTAAAACGTCTCAATCTCGCCATCCTGAGTTTCCTTGTGACCAGCGCATCTGTCGCAGCCTATGCAGCTCAAGCCTGCGACGCCACAACCATGGCTTCCTGTGGTATTTGTACCAAAGTGGCCCTGTCTGCGATTGCAAATTACAACACGGAATCTCGCCAGAGCACCTGGAAGAGAGCAACGCTGGGAGCATGTGCCTCTGCATCCGAAAACAAGGACCTTTGCGATAGAATTGCAGCCAGTCTGTCACAAGACCTCAAAGCGGCAGATCTACAGGTAACGGCAGGCAAAGACGCCCGCCTGAACGAAGTTCTAGCCAAGCAGGCGAATCAGATCTGCCTGAAGATGGACTGCTGCAGCACCGAATAGAGACTCTCAGCAACACCGTGAAAACCGCAACCGACGCACCGGAGTGGTTTCTGAAAGCCATTCAGGTTGCCTATGAAGAGCGTTGGATTGAGGTCGATGACTGCTCGATCCACTATCAATACTGGGGTAAACATGGCAGTGAATTGCCCGGCATGGATGTGCCCGGAATCCTGTTCGTACACGGCAATGGAGCGCACTCGCACTGGTGGGACTTTATCGCGCCAAGCTTTTTGAGCGACTATCGAGTTGCTGCGGTCGATCTCAGTGGTATGGGTGACAGTGGTCACCGGCAGCAATACAGCGCTCAGCTCTTCGCTGATGAGGTGATGGGGGTAGCGGCGGATGCCGGTTTTAGCGGCAATACCATCCTGGTTGGGCACAGTTTTGGAGGTTCCGTCGCGGCCTTGGCAGCCAGCATGCATCCGGACCAGGTCGCGGCGCTAGTGCTGGTCGATTCAGCCATCGGTTTTGGTCGCAGAAGAAGAAGCCGCCCCGAGTCGCATGGATCTCAGCGCGTGCTGCGGCAAAGGGAGAGAACCGCAAGGAGCTATGCCAGTCTGCAGGCAGCCTGCAAACGATTCCGGCTGCGCCCGCCTCAACCCTGCGATAACCAATATATCCTGAAGCATATCGCCGAGCATTCAGTCAGAAAGGGAAGCGACGGCTGGCAGTGGAAACTGGATCAGATGGTGTTCGCCAAGATGACCGACAGTGGTCCAGCGGCGATCCGGGATCCGGTCGAGATGATCAGGGGACTGAAGTGTCCCGTTAGTATAATATACGGCCGCAACAGCCGATTCTTTCCATCCGCAGTGGTAGCCAATCTGGACAGCGCGTTTGCAGCAGCGAGCATAGTTCCCATCGAGGATGCGCATCATCACCTCTTTCTGGACCAACCCCTTCAGTTTGTTAGCAGCCTGCAAGAGACACTGCGGAACTGGGGTCTATAGTCTAGGAGGCAGTCGCTTGGGAGTGAATGAGGCAAGTATTGATGCCACTCATCGGCTGAAGTGTACTAACCCGGCTGAGATTGCGGATGGCTCTTGCCATGTAACGAATCAGATAATAGGCTTGATGAATCTGTCAAGATAACCTGACCGATGCATCAATCCATCATGCTCGAGACCAGGTTCATCACGCCTGATATCAGCCAGGACAACAGACTCATGCCAACGTTTTCGGATAAACCCAAGGAAGAATGTGCGGTTTTCGGCGTATTCAATGCCGTTGACAGCGCCGCCCACTGTGTCCTTGGTCTACACGCTTTACAACATCGCGGTCAGGAAGCCTCGGGTATTGTGTCCACCGATGGCAACCAGTTTTACCAACGACTCGCCTTTGGCAGAGTCGGCGACCAGTTCAGCAGCGACACTGTGATGGCAAATCTCAAGGGTTCCTCAGCCATCGGCCACAACCGCTACTCAACCAGTGGCAGCAAGCATAGCTACAGCAACATTCAACCCATCTTTGCAGAACTCAATTGTGGCGGAGTGGCCCTGGCACACAACGGCAATTTGACCAATGCGCTCTCGATTAGAGATGGGCTGGTGGATCAAGGTTGTATTTTTCGCACATCGATGGATAGTGAGGTCGTTCTGCACCTTATCGCCGTCAGCAAAAAGCGGTCATTTCAGAATCGACTGATCGATGCGCTTGAGCAGATCGATGGCGCATACGCCATGGTTCTACTCACTGCCGATACCATGATAGGTGCAAGGGATCCCATGGGCATTCGACCTCTGATTCTGGGAAGTCTGGATGGCGCGTTCATCTTCGCATCCGAAACCTGCGCATTGGATATCATCGGTGCTCATTTCGTCAAAGAAGTCGGCCCGGGTGAAGTCGTTACCATCAATCAGGCAGGAGTCAATTCACTGAGCCCGTTCACCCCTGCGCATCCAAAGTTTTGCATATTCGAATTCGTCTACTTCTCCCGACCCGACAGCTACCTTCAGTCTCAGCAGTTATATGACGTCAGAAAGCAAATGGGAAGGGAGTTAGCCAAAGGAGAAGACCAGGGTATCGACGTGGTCGTGGCCGTACCGGATTCTGGTGTGCCCGCCGCACTGGGCTTTGCTGAAGAAGCCAAGAAACCCTTTGACCTGGGCATCATCAGGAATCACTACATGGGACGGACTTTTATAGAACCAACAGATGAGATCAGACATCTGGGCGTAAAACTGAAGCACAATGCCAACAAGTCGGTCGTGGAGAACCGCAGTGTAGCGCTTTTGGATGACAGTCTTGTGAGGGGAACCACTTTACGCAAGGTTGTCGAGATGGTGCGATCTGCCGGCGCACGCGAGATCCACGTGCGCATATCCAGTCCGGAGTGGATCGCATCCTGCTTCTATGGCATCGATACCCCTGAGCAGAGCGAATTGCTCGCATCCAGCCGCAACCTGGCTGAAATGACTCGTTTTCTGGACGTCGATAGTCTCAAGTTCTTACCAATTGACGGACTCTACCGGGCACTTGGTGAAAAATCACGGAACAACGACTGCCCTCAATATTGCGATGCGTGTTTTACCGGGGATTACCCCGTTAAGCCCGCGGACAACGGGCTCGCCAACCCCCATATTCTAAACACTATCTCAACTACTGAGGATTGATGGGAAGCACCGATCAAGACGGAGCAACGCGATGAGTCACGCCGATCCAGTCAGAGGTAATATCGTTGAGCTGGAAGTGGACGCCATCGTAAATGCTGCCAACAGCACGCTCCTCGGCGGCGTCGACGGAGCCATCCATAGAGCAGCGGGTCCTGAGTTGCTGGCTGAATGTAGAACCCTCGGCGGCTGCCCCACCGGTGAAGCCAGAATCACCGACGGATACAGACTACCAGCGAAATTCGTGATCCATACGGTCGGCCCTGTATGGCGAGGCGGCGAATACAACGAAGCGGCGCTCCTTGCCAGTTGTTATACTTCATGCCTGCAACTGGCCGTTAGATACCAACTGCACAGCATTGCATTTCCGGCAATCAGCACCGGAGTCTACGGTTACCCCTTGAGAGCCGCCGCACAAATAGCCTGCACTACAGTCACGCAATTCCCAGAAGAACCAGGCAGCAATCTTAGAGTCTTGTGTGTGTGCTTCGATGCACAAACTGAGACGATCTACCGGCAGATGCTGTCAGGACAGAACTGAAATGAGTCATGTGATCACTATTGACTATAAGGATTCAACATTCTGTCTACACTTGGGCCTACCCCCAAGGGTATCGTTAGTGATTAACGATATTGTCAGAGATCAGCAGGCGGCAGCCGGCAGCGAGGCCAGATTTTACCTGTCCACAACAGTACAAGTCGGTTACGAAGAGCACGAACTGATCGAGGGCCGCGCCATCTATCACCCAGGTAGAATAGAGGCCAGCTTGGCTGCCAATGGTCGGGAACTGGTCAGCGAAGATATCAAAGTGCCACCAAGCAACAGTCAGCCGTGAGGTAATAACGGGCAGATGAGTGTTCCCGCCAGAGGTGGTGCGGGAAAATCGGACACTTGGATAAGTGGTTGATCTGCGCATAATGGGCAAGAGCCCAGGAGCACAGCAATGAAAAGACCACGTAGAAACCACAGCCCGAAATTCAAGGCCCAGGTGGCACTGGCGGCAATGAAGGAAGATCACACGTTAACTGAGTTGGCTGAGCGCTTTGATGTTCATCCTAATCAGATCACGAAATGGAAGACCCAGCTGCTCAAGAGAGCAGTGGAGGCCTTCGGTGGAATGGATGGTGCGCCGCCAAACGGTGTAAATATCAAGGATCTGCAGGCCAAGATCGGCCAGCTCACCATGGAAAACGATTTTTTATCAGGCGCGCTCGGTCGCATGGACGGGCCGAGCGGAAAGCCATGATCGATGGTCAGGACGAGCTGCCGATCAAACAGCAGGCGAAGCTGCTCAAGCTGGCGCGATCCAGTGTCTATTACCAACCGGTCCCGTTGCCGGCGTCGGATCTTAAGTTAATGCACCGGATTGATCGACTCCATCTGGCGCATCCGTTTGCGGGTAGCCGGATGCTCAGAGACCTGCTCAAGGGAGAGGGGTTCAAGGTCGGGCGCTGCCATGTTCGCACACTGATGAAAAGGATGGGGATTGAAGCGCTGTATCGCCGGCCGAGGACGTCCAAGCCAGGCGCGGGGCATCGGATCTACCCATATCTGCTGGCGAATCGACAGATCGACCAAGCCGATCAGGTGTGGGCCACTGACATTACGTATGTCCCGATGGCGCGTGGGTTCGTGTACCTGGTAGCGATCATGGATTGGCATAGTCGTCGAGTTCTGTCCTGGCGACTGTCCAATACACTGACTACGGACTTCTGTGTGGAAGCCCTTGAGGAGGCCCTGCGTCGCTATGGGCATCCGCAGATTTTCAACACTGATCAAGGCAGTCAATTCACCAGCGACGAGTTCACCCAAGTCCTCAAGGACAGAGACATCCAGATCAGCATGGATGGCAAAGGCGCCTGGCGAGACAATGTATTTGTTGAACGACTTTGGCGGTCCGTGAAGTACGAAGAAATATACCTGCATGCCTATGAGGCAATGGCGGACGTTCGAACCGGACTGAGATCTTACTTCGATTTTTACAATCGCCAACGACCACACGATGGCTTGAATCGGCAGACACCAGATCAGGTCTATTTCGATTCAAAAAACGAACTGAGAACGGCATAATGAAGTCCGGGTTACCCACCGCCACGCTCAAGCTCATCGGGAGATGAGCGTGACCGTGGATAACCCTCAAACCGAGAGCAGGGATCCACTTATCTTGGATAAATTCGTGTCCAGGAATACCGAACCACCTCT
>JASMJM010000080.1 GCA_030749725.1 Pseudomonadales bacterium
GTCAGTGACTGCATAGAAATCGAGCGGCCGGTCCAACTGGATCTGGTAACCGGCAGGATGGGTGATCGCCTCGCCTCGCGCATAGCGATAGGCATCATCGGGCGTGGCGCGCGTACCGAACATAAATGCATCGAAGGAATACCGGGTGTGGACGTGCAAATCACCGAAGTAGGCCTGTCGTTCCTCGCCGTTTGCCATCGTTGCCATGGGCAGAGCTGCGATCAGCAGGGCGAAAAGGCGTGGTAATCCGTGCGTAGCCGCCATTGTCGGTATCCTCTGACAATCGAAAGGGAGTCGCGAGAATAAACTACCCTTGCTGCATGATCAATGATCGTGCGGGCTTCCGCGTCAACCGTAGGCACTGGAGTCACCGTTCACTCTGCACGGTCATGAGACCTGGGCAATGACGGCGACGCGTTACATGGAAATAGTCTGCCCTCATCAAGAAAAAGTCCGGCTTGGGTAACTATCGGTGCTGACACCACCCATGGTAAACTGCCGGTGCCGGATCTCTCACCCAGGAAATGCTATAGAATCAAAGACTTGCTTTTCCATTGTGTGGTAATTCCTGGGTACGAACCGTAAACGAGATGAGATTGTATCGACATGAATGATTCCAGTCAGATAACCGATGCCAGCCAGTTGATTCCTTCCCTGGAAAACCCCTTTGCCGAGGAGAAGGAGGTGGAGTTCGTGGCACCGGGTCAGATCAACCGCGCGCCGGGGATCTATGAAACAGCCCTGAAAGCCGGCCACGATCTGATGAAACGACCGAGGACCGCTGCCGGTGTGGTCAATATCCAGAAACAGCACCTTAAAGGAAGGATGACCGTGTGGGAGCGGATCGAGGTGCTGATGGATGAGGGGTCAGAGCCCACCGTGCTGTTCCAGAATTGGGGACCGAATCTAGACGGCGCTTCCCTGGTGACGGTGTTGCTCAAAATCAACGGTCGCCAGACAGCCGTCTATGGTCATGACTTTACGGTTCGGGCCGGTTCCATCGATGCAACCAATGGCCGCAAGCTGGCCCGATTGTTCGAACTGGCAGCCAAGCGTGGCATCCCTCTGGTGGGTCTGAACGACAGTGCCGGTGCCTTCGTTCCCGCCGGAGTCGGCGGATTGGATGGTTACGCGGAAGCCTTTACGGCGCTGCGCAAAATAAGTGGCGCGGTCCCTTCCATCATGTGTATGTTCGGCTTCAATGCCGGTGGCGGATCCTATCTGCCCCGTCAGGGCAGCTTTCTCATTCAGCCCAATGATACCTTTTTCGGGTTGACCGGCACTGGGGTGGTCAAATCAGTGTTGGGTGAAGATATATCGGCGGATGAACTCGGTGGACCCAAAGTTCACAGCCGCTCGGGAGTTACTGATTTCGTAGTGGCCGATGAAGTCAGTGCCCTGCAGAAGGTCAAGCAACTGCTGAATTACCTGCCCGGAAACAACAGCGAATCTGCCCCGTTCCAATCCACATCCGATCCCATCGATCGCAAGACCTGGGATGTCGACCTGCTGCTTCGCAAGACGTTCAATTCACCGACCGGTTTCAACACCCCTTTTGATATCAGTATCATCATCCAGCAGATCTGTGACCATGGCGACTACCTGGAAATTCAGCAGGACCGCGCCCGCAACACCATCTGTGCGTTCGGCAGGATGGGGGGCCATGTGATCGGATTTGTCGCGAACAACTCAGCGGTGGCGTCCGGCCAGATCGATATACATGCAGCGTACAAAAATGCCCGTTTCATCCGATTCTGCAATATCTACAACATCCCTGTCATCTTCATGGAAGATACCACCGGCTTTCTACCTGGCCAGGAACAGGAAAGCGGTGGCATCGTGCAAGCGGGCCGCGCCATGCTCGATGCCATCGTCGACCTGCGTACACCCCGATTTCTGTTGATCGTGCGCAACGCATATGGTGGCGCTTACGCCTCCTATAACAACTATCCCACCGGCGCCGACTTCGTGGTTGCCCTGCCCACCACCCGACTGGCGGTGATGGGCCCTGCCGGGGTTGAATTTGTCTATAAGCGTGAACTGCGAGACATCAGCTCTGCAGTCGCCGGACGTACCGCAGAGTACCTCGAAGAGCATCTGAAGGATGGCCTTTCCAAAGCTAAGGCGACTAAGGCTGCAGATCGATCCGTGAAGGAGTGGGTCAGGGAACAGGAAGCGCTGTTGGCGAGTCGTTATGAGCAGGAGCTGATGAACCCCAATGAGGCCCTGAGCCTCGGTTCCATCTCGCAGCTTGTCATGCCCCAAGATCTGCGCAAAGTGCTAGCTGAAAACATGAACTTTCACCTGCAGCAGTATACCCCTGAACCACTAACCGGCATCCAAAGGGAGTTTCACTAGGGGCGCCCAGGTTTGGGGCCGCCCAGGTATGGGGTTTAAATGCACGCTTCCAACGATCACTATCTGAACAATCCCCTGATTCACAGGCAGCGGAGATTGTCCACCGCCCAATCTCCCTGGCAGCGCGCCTTTAGCTGCGAAGAGTTGAAGCCGCTCATCATATGCCGGGGTCCGATCCGCAAGGAGGCGATGGATGTGTTTGATGAGATGGGAATCCATAACTATGGGATTCTGATTTCGGAAAAAGACTCCTTTACGTTTACAAACTCCCTCGCTCCCGAACTGCGCAAACTGACCGATCCAAGTCGGATTTTCCGAGTACCGGACTACAGCGGCGCGACCCGGGAGGAGAGAACTGAGCGTATCCAGCAGATCATAGGCATAGCCAGTCAGAATGGCTACGATTCGGTCTTTGCGGGCTATGGTTTTATGGCCGAAGATGAAGAGATGGTCCGCGCCCTGGAGGATGCCGGTTTGTGCTTTATCGGCCCGGGTTCCCGCACGCAGCGTGGTGCCGGACGCAAAGATGAAGCCAAGCGAACCGCACTAGAGGTCGGGGTCAGCGTTATTCCAGGCTGCGACAATGTCACATCACTCACCTTGCTGGCTGGATATCCCAACGAATCTGCACTGGTGAAGCTGTGCAAAAAGGAGGGATTGGATGTTAAAGACGGGTTCCTGTCCGATGCAACGGTACCCCTTGAGGACAAGGCGGAAGCGGTTTTGCAGGCGTCCTATGGGAAAGGCATCGATCTCTTTAGCATTGAAGAACTGACAGTAGAGATCCGCAATCAGGTGGCGAAGATGGCTGCCGATTATCCTGCCAGTCGCATCCGACTGAAGGCGATATTTGGCGGCGGCGGCAAGGGGCAGCGCATTCTGCAAGCTGCCTCTTATTACGACGGAACTCGAGACGAGCAGATCGCGGCTGCCGCGGCGCAGGCACAGGAACTGGTGCGCGATATCCTCTCTGAAGTCAAATGCACCGGCGCCGGTGACAACAAGAATCTGTTGATCGAGCTGAACATCGAAACGACCCGCCACCAGGAGATTCAGGTGGTCGGTAACGGTGTCTGGTGTATCACGATGGGCGGCCGCGACTGTTCGCTGCAGATGCATGAACAGAAATTGCTGGAGGTATCCATCACAGTCGAAGAGTTGGAAGATGAGATTCGGCGAGCGGAAACGGCAGGCAATACAGCGCAAGTCGACACACTGCGAAGCGACTTGCAGATACTGGAACGGATGGAAAGCGAAGCGGCTCGCTTCGGCACGGCGGTGGGGCTGAATTCCGTCTCTACCTTCGAGTGTATCGTCGATGGCCAGGATCACTTCTTTATGGAGATGAATACCCGGGTGCAGGTGGAGCACCGGGTAACGGAACTATGCTACAAACTCAGATTTACCAATCCGGATATCACTAACGACTACTTCGAGGTGGAATCTCTACTGGAAGCGATGATTCTGTTGGCGTGTCACGGCGACAAATTGCCCATCCCGGAGCGGGTGCAGCGTGAAAACGCGTCTGTAGAGGCGCGCCTCAATGCAACCAATCGGGCGCTGCGGCCTCATGCCGGAGGTACAATCGAGCATTGGTCCAATGTGATAGATGGGGAGATTAGAGATGACCAGGGCATCAGCCTGCGCAATCCGGACACAGGTGTCTTTATGCAATACCATCTGGCGGGTGCGTACGATTCCAACATAGCGCTGCTGCTCACCACCGGTCAGGACCGCCTGCAAAGCTACGGGCGGCTGGCTGAAATCCTGCGGCGTACAGACTTGCGCGGCAAGGAATTGGCTACCAACCTGGATTTTCACTACGGCCTGGTGAGCTGGTTTATCGGGCAGAATATCCACGCGCGCCCTGAAACCCGCTTCATAGTTCCCTACCTCACAGCGGTCGGTAAATTAAAGGAAGCGGCGAATCAATTGGACCTGAAGTTGTGCTTCGATACCATTCGTGCGCGACACCTCGATGGATGCAAACCGGAAATCCAGGCGGACGTTGGCGGCGTACTGGATCGCAAGCAGAGCCTGTTGCTGAGGCCATTGCGGGAGCTGTTTGATGAACCACACGCACTGTCCGGATGGTTAAGCCTCAACCGACATCACTTTGTCGTTAGTGCGGATGGGGTGGTCTTGACAAAGAATCCAATTCAGGTATTGGCTGACCTTTACCACTTCCTCAATATGGACTTCGTGGCTGGAAAACCGGCAGCCTACATGATCTGGGACCACGACAATGCGTTGCTGCAGACAGCATTGGATTTCTACGGCACCCTCAAACAACGCCTGGCAGTGGAGCAATTCGACGATCTGCAAGAAATCTTGAGGGGAAGCAAACCGAAGTCAATACCAGCTTCGCAGTGGAATGCTGTTAAGGCCTCCCACGCGGGTTTTCAGGCAGGTACTGAAATCCTAACGGTTTTGCCCTACATCGCCGCGCAGACCGGTTTTTACGACCTAAAGGTCAATGATGACCTGATGATCGATATTCCTGCTGAACTGACCGTCGAAGATCTGCAACGCAGTATGTCAAAAGTGCTGGTCCCTCCGCCCGAACTCAAGTCCGATGAACTCCTGGCAGATAGTGGCGGCATGTTTTACGTGCGGGAAGCTCCGGGTGCCGAACCTTTTGTGCAAGAGGGTAGTCATTTTAACGAGGGCGATGCGCTCTATATCGTGGAAGTGATGAAGATGTTTAACAAGGTTTACGCGCCATTTGCCGGTACAATTGACAAGATTCTGGTCACGAGCGATGGTGTCATCATCAAGAAGGGCCAGCCGCTGTTCAAAGTGACACCGGATGAACGATTCGTCCACGTCACAAAGGATGAAGTTCAGGCCGAACGGCGAATGAAAACGGAAGAATTCCTGGGCGGCATCGGCTGATCCCACTGCTGATGAATCAGCGTAAGTTAAAAGGTTAGCACAATGATTACCGGGTTGGATCACATCGCCATTGCAGTGCCGGATTTCAAAAAAGCAATCAAGCGTTTTATGGAAGACTTTGGCATGAACATCGATGACCGCGAGGATGTCGTAGCGGCAAAGACATCCACCGCGTTCTTCCCTGTGGCCGACACCAGTGTCGAACTGGTGCACCCCCTCAATGGTGAGGGACCGATCGCTGCCTATCTGGACAAGCGTGGTGGTGGCTTGCATCACATCTGCTTTCGCTCAGACGACATTGAAGCAGATGTAGAGCGCTTGAGCGAGAAAGGTTATCAGTTCCTGACCGATACGCCGACGTTCGGTGCACACAATGCAAGGGTGATCTTTATCCATCCCAAGTCCTGTGACGGCGTCTTGATCGAACTGAACCAGCCTGCAGAGTAACTGTACTGACGCTGCTCTAACCCCTTAAATAGGTTTCCCCATGGCAGAAAAACCCTACACACCACAGCAATTCAGTTGGCAGGATTGGCGCGAGCTGGCTATTAAGCAGTCGAAAGGAAAAACGCCTGAGGAACTGACCTGGAAAACGCCCGAAGGGATCGATGTGAAACCGCTGTATACGCGTGAAGACCTCGAGGACCTGCCATTCACGGATACATTGCCGGGACTGGAACCGTATATCAGAGGACCCCAGGCCACCATGTACGCAGGACGCCCCTGGACGATCCGTCAATATGCCGGTTTCTCCACGGCGGAAGAGTCCAACCAATTCTACCGTAAATCTCTGGCTGCCGGAGGGCAGGGCGTGTCCGTGGCATTTGACCTTGCCACCCACCGGGGTTACGACTCCAACCACCCGCGCGTGAAAGGGGACGTGGGCAAGGCCGGGGTTGCCATCGATTCCGTTGAAGATATGAAAGTCCTGTTTGAGGGAATCCCTTTGGATCAGGTATCCGTCTCCATGACCATGAACGGTGCAGTACTGCCGGTGCTGGCCGGATATATCGTCGCTGCCGAGGAGCAGGGAGTCAGCCAGGAGCAACTAACCGGAACCATTCAGAACGACATTCTCAAAGAGTTTATGGTGCGCAACACCTATATCTATCCGCCGGCACCCTCCATGCGAATCATCGGCGACATCATCAGCCATACGTCCCGGCACATGCCAAAGTACAACAGTGTCTCGATCTCTGGCTACCATATACAGGAGGCCGGTGCGGATGCTGCGCTTGAGTTGGCCTACACGTTGGCGGATGGCAAGGAGTATATCCGTACGGCCCTGGCGACAGGGCTCGACATCGATCAGTTTGCGCCGCGCCTTTCCTTCTTTTGGGGCATCGGTATCAACTTCTACATGGAGATTGCCAAGATGCGCGCTGCCCGCCTGCTGTGGGCGCGGGTGGTCGGCGAATTCAATCCCACCAATCCCAAATCATCCATGCTGCGCACCCACAGTCAGACCTCCGGTTGGTCCCTGACGGAGCAGGATCCCTACAACAACGTGGTGCGAACCACGATCGAGGCGATGGCCGCAGTCTTTGGCGGCACGCAGTCATTACACACCAACTCCCTCGATGAAGCGATTGCGTTGCCATCTGAATTTGCAGCGCGCATCGCGCGCAACACTCAGCTCATCCTCCAAGAGGAAACCAGTATCACCAAGGTGGTGGATCCGTGGGGTGGCTCCTACCTGATGGAGAGTTTGACTGACGAACTGATGACCAAGGCCTGGAGTTTGATGGATGAGATCGAGTCGTTGGGGGGTATGGCCAGAGCGATAGAATCGGGTATGCCCAAGCTGCGCATCGAGGAGGCGGCTGCCCGCAAACAGGCGCGCATTGATCGGGGTGACGATGTTATCGTTGGCGTGAACAAATACCAGTCCGAGCAGCAGGACGACGTGGAAATTCTCGACATCGACAACAAGGCGGTGTTAAAGGCCCAGCTTAAGCGACTCTCGAATATTCGCCAAAGCAGGGATGAGCAGGCGGTGGACGAGGCACTCGAATCGCTCCATCAGTGCGCCGTTAGCGGTGACGGCAATCTGCTGGAGCTGAGCATCGAAGCGGCACGGGCACGCGCTACGGTAGGCGAGATCAGCATGGCGTTGGAGCGGGAATTTGGCCGCTATAGCGCTCAATCGCAGACGGTTTCGGGCGTCTATGGCAATGCCTATCGGGACGATGCAGAGTGGAAAGGCATCAGCGGCGACATCAATCTGTTCGTGCAGAAGTATGGCCGCCGTCCGCGTATGCTGGTGTGCAAGATGGGACAGGATGGCCATGACCGGGGTGCCAAGGTGATCGCAACCGCTTTTGCGGACGTCGGTTTCGACATCGATCTGTCTCCCATGTTCTCGACTCCCCAGGAAGTGGCAAGACAGGCAATCGAGAACGACGTGCACGTGGTCGGCGTATCGTCACAGGCAGCCGGTCACAAGACCCTGGTGCCCGAGCTAATCGAGGAACTCCTCAAACAGGGCTCCAACGAAATTATCGTAGTCGCAGGGGGCGTGATTCCCAAGCAGGACTATCAATTTCTTACGTCGGTTGGCGTGAAGGGGATCTTCGGTCCGGGCACCAAGATCCCACAGGCTGCCCGTGGGGTGCTGGAAGCGATTAACAAGGCAGTTCCCATCTAGTATGCTGTCCCGCAATCAACTGGCCTTACTCGCTGGCCTATTTCGTTCCTGGACTTCGTTGCTCGTCCTTGTGGGTACCCAACCCGCGGCGTTCTCGCGCCTCGCCAGGAACAAAATATGCCGATCGAGTAATGACCACTTAATTGCGGGACAGCATACTGGATAGAGAGAAGGAACTAGGAATTGTCATGACCGGTATTGACCTGGACCTGCTCCGTCGTGGTGATCGCCGCACGCTCGCCAAGGCCATAACCCTGGTGGAGAGCAAACTGGACTCGCACCGGGACCAGGCTCAGATTCTGCTGCAGAGCCTGCTGGCTGACACAGGCAACAGTTTACGCATCGGCATAACAGGCAGTCCCGGCGTAGGCAAGTCCACATTTATCGAGACGTTCGGGCTTTACCTGATTGATGCGGGACGCAAGGTGGCAGTGCTGGCGGTCGATCCCAGCTCACCCCTCAAGGGTGGTTCTATTCTGGCCGACAAGACGCGCATGGAGGAGTTGTCGCGTCAGCCGGCTGCCTTCATCCGGCCATCGCCTTCGGCAGGGACGCTCGGCGGGGTTGCGCAAAAGACCCGGGAAACCATGCTACTGTGCGAAGCCGCCGGATACGACGTCATTCTGGTAGAGACCGTTGGGGTCGGGCAAAGTGAATATGAAGTTGCCGGCATGGTTGACTTCTTTATGGTACTCATGCTTCCCAACGCCGGCGATGAGCTGCAGGGAATTAAAAAGGGGATCATGGAGTTAGCGGATGCCCTGCTGATCAATAAGGCCGATGGCGAATCGGTGCAGCTGGCGGAGCAGACTCGTCACCACTTTGAGAGTGCCATGTTACTGCTGCACCATGCTGAGTTCTGGGCTCCCAGGGTGATGACCTGCTCCGCACAGGAGAAGACTAATCTCGGCGCAGTATGGCAGATGATCTGCGACTACCAGGCGGCCGCCATCGCGGCTGACAGCTTCCATGCCAAGAGGTCCGAGCAGAGCAGGCAGTGGCTGCACACGCTGCTGCAGGAGATGTTGGCACTCAAACTCAGCCAGAACCCCGATGTAGGGGAGCAACTGCCGCTATTGGAAGATAAGGTGGTGGCAGGACAAACCACTCCCTACACTGCGGCAAAAAAGATAATCGATCTGCTATAAGCGCAGTTACGAGTTACTGGTTTCGAGTTACGAGCCAGCGGCTACTAGAAACTCGCAACTCGAAACTTACAACTGAGAAGAGGATCGACTGATGGGACTGGAGTTTATCGACGGAAACCAGGCGATCGTCCGTGGTGCCATTGCGGCGGGATGTTGCTTCTTTGCTGGCTACCCCATCACGCCGGCTTCGACGATCCTGCAGTACATGCTCGATCAGCTGCCTCGGAGCGGCGGCGTTGCCCTGCAGGCGGAGGACGAGATCGCGGCAATCGGCTTTTGCATCGGGGCTTCCATGGCAGGCCGCAAAGCGATGACGGCCACCAGCGGACCGGGCATCAGCCTTTACAGCGAAAATATCGGCCTTGCCACCATCGGTGAAACGCCCCTCGTGATTGTCGACGTGCAGCGCCAGGGCCCGGCAACCGGATCAGCCACCAAGGGAGCGGAAGGGGATATCCAGTTCAGTCGTTGGGTGACCTCAGGCGGCCTGCCCGTGATTGCCTTAAGTCCCGCCACCGTGGCGGAGGCCTATGAGTTGACCTACCGTGCGTTCAACTTTGCAGAACAGTTTCGCGTGCCGGTCTTTCTGCTCTCCAGTAAAGAGATCAGCCTGACCCGTGAGACGGTGGATCTTGATGAGGTCAACCTGCCTGGCGTGCTGGAGCGACCCAGAATGGAAGAGGGAGAGATCTATCAACCCCATGCGTTCGATCGTCCAGAGCAGATCCCGGCGCTGTCGGACTTCGGCGCGGCACAAGTTACCCGTTACACCACCTCCACGCATGACAAGTCCGGGTACCTTACGACAGATCCGGCAGTAATCCAGGAGATGATCGATCACTACGCGGCCAAGATAGAAACTGCGGTAGATGAAATCTGTCTCTACAGTGAGGACCTGCAGACTGGCGCAGATCAGTTGCTGCTCAGCTATGGGGTCACCTCCCGGGCAGCCAGTGTAGCTGTGGATCACATGAGATCGGCCGGCAAGAAGGTATCGTCTCTCGTCCTGCAGACGCTTTACCCGGTCCCTGAACAGGTAATCAGAGGCGCGCTGGCCGGCATCAGCAAGGTGGTCGTTCCGGAGATGAACATGGGACAGTATCGACTGGAAATAGATCGCCTGGCACCTGATGGCGTAGAGGTGGTTGGCGTCAACAAGATGGACACCACCCTGATCTCCCCCACTGAAATCCTGAACCAGGGAGATCTGTTGTGAGTGATACGGTTTACAGGACCTACATGACGGACGAACTGGGTCCGCTGCCATTTTGCCCTGGTTGCGGCCATGAACGTCTGCTCAAGGAGTTGAACAGGGCGCTGATCCAACTGCAGCCTGACCCCAGCAGTGTCGTTATCGTTTCCGATATTGGATGCATCGGGCTGGCGGATCGATATTTCATCACCAACGCATTCCATGGGCTGCACGGCCGCTCCCTGACGTATGCGACCGGTCTTAAGCTGGCCCGTCCGGAATTGACCGTGATCGTGTTGATGGGCGATGGTGGCTGCGGCATCGGTGGCACACACCTCCTAAACGCCGCCCGCCGTAACGTCGATATCACACTGATCATCGCCAATAACTTCAATTACGGTATGACCGGTGGCCAGCATTCCGTTACTACTCCCAGCGAAGGGGTCACCTCCACGACGCCGTCAGGGAATATTGAAACTGCCATGGATCTGTGTGCCATCACGATCGGTGCCGGCGCCGGCTGGGCGTATCGCGGTCTGGGTTATGATAACGACTTGGCTGAGCGGATGGTGGAGGCGATCAACCATGCCGGCTTTGCCATGCTGGACATTTGGGAACTGTGCACCGCCTACTATATGCCGCGCAACGATCTCAATAAGCGGGCGCTGTATGAAATGATCGAAAGCTCTGGTATGAAAGTGGGTCTACTGGCAAGCAGCGACCGTCCCAGCTTTGAAGTCGCCTATCGCGGGCGAGCTCCAACCGGGTCCGCTCCGAAGGAGCTGATCTCCATCGATCCCGACTTGCCGCACTCGTTGAATAGCCAAACAGGAATTGTTATAGCTGGTAGTGCCGGACAAAAAATCCGTTCTACTGCCACGGTTTTTGCCTTAGCCGCCATCCTGTCCGGCCTAAAGGCAACGCAGAAGGATGACTATCCCATCACCATCATGACCGGTCATTCACTGGCGGAGATCAACCTTTCTCCGAATGCGATCCAGTACACCGCGATCGAATCTCCCGATTACTTCCTGGTCATCTCAGAGGATGGCCTGAAGAAGACCACCCCTTGGATACGCGGACTACCGGCAACCTGCCAGCTCATAGTGGATTCCGAGCTGAGTATTCCCGCCACTCAGGCTAACGTGCAGAAATTGCCGTTTGCATCCGCCGCCAGGGAGATAGGGCGCTTGTCCATCGGCATCATCGCACTGGCCTCCCTGTTAGCAAAGACGGGTGTGTTCAGTATAGAAGCGTTGCAGCAGGCCATTTCCAAATATCAGTCGGGCCAAGTAGCCGCAACTAATATCCAAGCTGTCACGAAAGGTGAGCAACTCTATCAGGCTGGATAGATTCGTGCGTAGCAAGCGTGATTGTCTGGCGCCGTGCGCGGCGGCACAGATGAGTTATTGCCGTGACCGACTGGCAGGCAGGCAGGTTCGACTGCGCGTGCGAGCAGGTACAGCCCGATTGGTACGGATTGTGCACGGATAGACGAGCGCAATTGTGCTGCACAGGCTATTGTGTGCTGCGCAGGCTTTGTAAACTGTGAAGCGCAGGCTACTATGAATAAGGGATCGTCGATGCTCTGAAGGGCGGTTAGCATCCGAGTGGATGAAATGCGTTAGTTCCTGACGCGCAGGGTCACATTCGTCGGGTATGTTAGCCGTGGTTCAATCAGGGGTTTATTAACCGCTTGATTTTGGGATACTATTGGATTGGTACGAATCCTGCTACAACCAGTATTACGGACCAGCACTTTGCGAGTGTCTCTTGGCCTGCCAGTGGTGATGCGCGAATGCCGGTTCTGCACAACGAAGATACGGTGGTTCCTTGAAGGTTCAATCGGCACAAGAGGTACACAGAGGATCAATAAGAAATGAGCGCTACAACTGATCGACCGAAATTAGTTGATGCGACCAAAAGGAGCACGTTTTCTGGTCAACTGAAACAGATTTCTGCTCACGTGCAGTCGGGTAAGCAACTCCACCGGTCCCTCAGGAAGGTTGAACTTCAGTTGCTGAAGGTTCTAAAGGTACATCGTTTTGCTATCTATCAGAGCGTCGACAACGGCAATGAGATGGTCTCAGCTTATCAAACCGGTATCCGTGGCAGCGATGCTGACGTGCAGATTCGCATACCCATGGGACCAGGTTCCATCGTTGGTTTTGTGGCGCTCAGCCAGAGTCCGGTTCTGCTGACAGATGTGGAAGATGAAGATGAGCTGACCGCTATACATCCCCGCCTGAAACACAGCAAGGGTGAGTCGACGCGTTCAACGCGGGACATCGGGTCGATGATTGCTGTGCCCATCACAGATGAAATCCTCCTCGGCGTGTTGCAGATTACGACCTCGAAGAGTGAGCCGGCTCTATCCCAGCGACATCTACAGCGAGCCAAGTTGGTGGCTGCCATGCTGTCGAAGAAGCTCAGCTCCCTGATCAAGATCACATAGGGTCCATACGAGCAGCTGGTAAACGATGCGAAGATCAGCGCTGAAGATCTGGCTGATATAGAGCAGAAAGCCCCTTTGTACAACGGTTCTATCAGCAGGATTCTGATGGAAGAATATAATATCGGGGCGGACGATATAGGGAGTTCGCTGGAGTCCTATTACAACGTACCCTACATGAAGTATGACCCGACTCATCTGCTGCCCAAGACGCTATTCGAGAACATCAAGAGCAGCTATCTGCGCAATAATCTCTGGCTGCCCGTAGACGGCGACAAGCAGGAAGCTGTGATTCTGATGAGCGATCCGACAGACCGTCAGAAGATTATGGAGATACAGGCGATTGTAAACGCCGAGAGCTATGTTTTCCGGGTTGGCATTGCGGAGCATATTCTGCAGTTCATGCGTGAAGAGTCCGACGATGAGGCCGAAAGCGGGTTCGATGACGTCTTTACCCGGTTGGACGAACAGGTCGTTGTCGAGGTGGAAGACGATCCGGATGAGTCACAGAACGATGAACAGAGCGCGGCAAGCAGCGCGATCATTCAACTGGTCAACAAGATTATCATCGAATCCAATCGCCTCGG
>JASMJM010000081.1 GCA_030749725.1 Pseudomonadales bacterium
CCCGATATGTCGCTTACCAGTAGCCATCACCCTGAACGGCCACGTTTGGGGGAAGCGGCAGACCTGTTAACCGATGCAGCTGATCAGCAAGCTAAACCGTTGAAGATATGCCTCCTTGGATATCGCAGCCAACCCTATGGCGGTGGTCAGGGAATCTACATCAAATACCTGAGTAAAGCATTGGTGAATGCGGGACACGAGGTCGACGTTATCTCTGGTCAGCCCTATCCACATCTCGATGCGCGCGTTCGTCTCATTACCATGCCCAGCCTGAATCTCTTTGAGACCCCGAACCACGTCACGGCCTTGAGACCCAGACATCTGTTGTCATACACGGATTTTATCGAATGGTTCAGCATGCTCACCGGTGGATTCTCAGAACCCTATACATTCGGTCGGCGCATCGTCGGCTACCTGAAACGACACGGCTCAGCCTATGACGTTATCCACGACAACCAGAGCCTGTGCTATGGGCTGATACAATTGCAGAAATTAGGCATGCCGATTGTCTGCACGGTCCACCATCCCATCACCAGTGACAGAGATATTGCCCTTGCCAGCGCAACAACATTCAAACAGCGCTTGCTGATCCGCAGATGGCACTCCTTTTTGAGAATGCAGAGAAAGGTCATTCGGCAACTGAAGCATGTGGTGACTGTTTCCCATCGATCCAGAGCAGACATCGCATCCGCGTTTGGCGTTTCAAGTGACAATCTGACTGTTGTATATAACGGTATCGATACGGACGAGTTTCGACCCATCCCGGAGATCACTCGAAAGCCTTTCCGAATAATGGCAACCGCGAGTGCTGACACACCATTAAAGGGGCTCGACTATCTCCTGCAGGCAATGGCAAAACTCACAGATCTATATCCGGACCTGGATCTGCTGATTGTCGGCAAACTCAAGGAAGACGGCGAAACGAAACGGTTGATCGAACGCATCGGGATCGGTTCACGCCTCACATTTGTCAGCGATATCGATACGGAGCAACTGGTTCGATACTATGCTGAAGCTACCATGGTGGTAGTACCATCCATCTATGAAGGATTTGGACTCCCTGCCGGCGAGGCCATGGCATGCGGCGTTCCGGTAATCGCCACACAAGGGGGAGCTCTGCCGGAGGTGGTCGGGGAGGCAGGTGTCCAGGTGCCGGTTAAAGATTCGAGCGCCATTGCCGCCGCCATTCAGGCCCTACTGGAGGATGGTGCCAGGAGAGCTCTTCTCGGACCCGCAGGCAGGCAGAGAATCACCCAGTTGTTCAGTTGGGAAATCGCCGCAGAGCAGATGACCCGTTACTACAGAAAGGTGCTCCGCGATGCCGATGAACACCATTGATTTCACCCATTTTCCATTGAGACCGGGAGAACGGATTCTGGATGTCGGATGTGGTGAGGGTCGTCACGCTCTCACGGCATATATACTCGAAGAGGTCGAATCAGTCGGTGTAGATCTCAGTTTCGACGATCTAGTGACAGCACTGGATCGATTCAATGATTTTGCAGAGCCTGAAAACCATTCCAAAAGCCTGCTCATCTCCTTGGCTGACGGCAGATGCTTGCCCTTTCCCGCCAACAGTTTCGATAAGGTGATCTGCTCGGAAGTGCTCGAGCACATAACGGACCACAATGCGGTACTAGCTGAAATCAACAGGGTGTTGAAGGTCGGCGGAATGCTCGCAATCAGTGTGCCTCGCTATGGTCCCGAGTGGGTGTGCTGGAAGCTGAGCCACGATTATCACGCCGTGGACGGCGGGCATATCAGAATTTTCAATGCTGCTGATCTGCGCAGGGACATTGAAGAAACCGGTATGATTCACTTTCGTAGACACTGGGCCCATGCGCTGCACGTTCCCTACTGGTGGCTGAAATGCGTCTATTGGCACAGATCCGAAGATCCGTGGATTATCAGAACCTACCATCGTTTCCTGGTCTGGGACCTGATGAAAAAGCCGCGTATCACTCAATATCTGGAAAAACTCCTTGATCCAATCATGGGTAAGAGTGTAGTAATGTATTTTGTCAAAGGTCTGCAGGCTTGATTGGGAGAAGCTGTAATTCAAAGAGGTGTTATCGTTGACGAAGTTATATGTATCCACCGGTTTCTTTCCGGAAGACTACCTAAAGTCCACAGTAGACTATATTGCAGAGGTGCAGCAACCAGACGGTGCAATCCCCTGGTATTCTGGTGGCTGCTTTGACCCCTGGGATATGGTGGAATCCGCTATGGGGCTTACTGTGGGCGGTCGCTTTGAAGAAGCCAGACAGGCGTATCTGTGGCTGAAGAAAAACCAGCTCAACAATGGCAGTTGGCTGGCTGCGTATAAGGACGGCAAGGTAGAAGATGGAACCAGAGCAGAGACCAATTTCGTCGCGTACGTGGCAACGGGGGTGTGGCACTATTACCTGATTACCCAAGATCGCGATTTTCTTGACAGCATGTGGAACGTGGTTGAACGAGCCATAGAGTTCGTGTTGGGTATGCAGGGCAGTCACGGTGAGATTTACTGGGCATTGGATACAACCACCGGTGTACAGCATGACTCTCTGGTAACAGGCTGCAGCAGCATATTTAAAAGCCTGGAATGTGCACTGAACATCGCCACCAGTCTGGATCACAAAGTGCCCCACTGGGCGCTCTGTCGTACACGACTCAGGTCTGCTTTGCTAAACCACCCGGAGTGTTTCGATCGGACCTGGGAAAGCAAGAGCCGTTTTGCCATGGACTGGTTCTATCCCGTACTGACCGGGGTGCTCACCGGCACGAAAGCACATGCACAATTGCAGTCTCGTTGGGATACTTTTGTAGTCGATCAACTCGGTTGTCGTTGTGTGTTGGATCAGCCCTGGGTAACGGTGGCCGAATCCTGCGAACTGGTGATGGCGCTGCTGGCTGCCGGCGAGTACTCACGAGCAACACAGCTGTTTAGTTGGCTGCATGATTACAGAGACGATGATGGATCCTACTGGACCGGATATGTCTATCCCAGTGAATCTCTCTGGCCGGAGGAAAAACCCACTTGGACCGCCGGCGCCGTCCTGCTTGCTGCCGATGCCCTGTCCAAAGCGACGCCGGCAGCGCGACTATTCACCGACATCTGCATAATCGATTCGGCGCAGGAAGCCGACGGTACCGGTTATCGGCAGTTCAGCGAATAATCCGGATGCGATAGCCATTTTCCAGATGGTATAGGGCGCCTGACCCCCCTCCGCCGGATCTGGAAAGATATCGTGTATGGCAAGAATGCCGCCAGGAACGATCAAAGGTACCCAGCAGCGATAGTCGGTCAGGGCCGCGCGCAGGCTGTGTCCTCCATCGATAAACACCATGCCTAGTGGGGTTTCCCAGTATCGCGAGGCGGCCTGTGATGAGGCTACGATGGGGATGACGTGATCTTCCAGTTCGGCTCCCCGAAGCGTACGGCGAAATTCTTGGAAGGAGTCCAGCATCCCCTCACCTGCATCGTACAGATCCGGGTCATGGTAGGCTTCTCCTACCTGGTGCTCTTCAGAACCTCGATGATGGTCGATAGAGTAAAGCACCGAACTCCGCCGCTTGCATGCCACCCCAAGGTAGACGGTTGATTTTCCGCAATAGCTGCCAATCTCAAGACACGGTCTGGTGGCACAGGCTTGCAGTGCATGACTGTAGAGAGCTTCCCCCTCCGCAGGGTCCAGGAATCCCTTTATGGATTCAATCTCAATGGGCAGATCAAGACTCATGCAGCGCTGACCATCGGTGTCCCCTCCCGCATTTCTCGTCCTGCATGGGATCAAAAGAGATAAAAGATGAGCAGATAGATCGGTGCCAGGAGTATGACGACATAGAGGGTGATGTTCATGCGACTCTCCCACTTGTAGTCGCTCTTTAGAGGAAATCGATCACCTATTATCAACCAGGTGACGCAACCCAGCAGAATCGACAGCACCAGCGTCAACATCAACAGCCCCATGAGATTTTCCGTCTCAGATGTCCGTATAATTCCATTAGAACGGCGATCGCTAAGAGTCCCATAAGAGTTTCCGTCTCAGTTTTCCATGTGATTCCATGAGAACGGCAATTTCCGGCCTATGCCTCAAAGGTAAAGCGCCCCTGATCCAGCACGACATCCCCCTCTTGGGTATGGGTTTGGAATTTTGCTGAGTTGCCTTCCACCCACATGGATATGGTCAGGACATCTCCCGGTATTACCGGTCGCGAAAATCGACCGGTCATGGACTTGAATCTTGCTGGATTCGAATCACACAGCGTGTGCAACAGCGCCCTTCCAGTGAATCCATAGGTGCACAATCCATGCAGGATTGGCGTGTCGAATCCGCCCAACTTGGCAAATTCCGGATCTGAGTGGAGCGGATTCCGGTCACCTGACAATCGGTAAGTTAACGCTTGATCAGGTCTCGTTGCGTATTCCACCTGATGGTCCGGTTGCCGATCAAAGGCGAACTTCTCGGTGGCGGGGCCCCGTTCGCCGCCAAATCCACCGGCACCCCGAATGAACATGGATGACGTGGTTTTGAATAGAAGTTCACCGGTTGCTGCATCGCTGGAGTCGGATGATGTTTCTACAACAGCACCGGATCCCTTGTCCCAGATCGCATCTATCTTGCCTGTGCTTCGCACTGCCCCATCCACCGGTATCGGCTTAAATAACTCGATTCCCTGCTCACCGTGAACCAGCATCGCCATATTGAATTCACCAACCTGATTGAGTGGTGAGCCACCCCCGCCAACGATCACGGCGAAGGTAGGCAAAACCTGCTGGTTCTTCTCTGTCGCAAACTGCAGTTCATCCAATCCAGCCCCTACGCCAACTGCATAGAGCAGACAGTCCTTGGAGGTCCAGCTTCTCTCAACCGGTCCACCAGACAAACCCACCGCACTCGGATCAATTGCCATGTTCCTACTCCTGAATAAAGAGCCTCGTAGCGAGGCCCCCACGATTCGATTGACTAGTCCCTGGCGCTACGCGCCACGATAGCCGGGTCAGCATCATAGCCTGAAAGAAATTCCATTGCACTTTCATCCGAGCAGATCGCTGAACAGGTGTACGTTGACTAATTCGCCCTTCTGCACGCGCTCGTCGATATCCACCACAGCCAGTCCATTCGCCCAAACGACCGAAGACAGAATCGCGGATCCCTGATTTGGATATTGCTGCACACTCATGACGCCATCGCTTGCCCTGGCGACCTGTACCCGAAGATACTCCTGTCTACTGCCGCCGTCTAAGGAGAATTCCGATCTGAATCGATAGACAGGAGCTGCAACATCCAGGCAACCCTGGCATTTCATGAGGAACGGCCTCGCCAAAATGCAGAACGTTACAAAAGTGGACACGGGATTGCCTGGCAATCCAAAAAAAGGAGTCTGCTTGACCCTGCCGAACGCGAGCGGCTTACCTGGTTTGATGGCAATGCGCCAGATCTGCAGGTCACCCAGCTTTTCTACAGCACTCTTAACGTAGTCCTCCTCACCAACCGAGACGCCACCACTGCTGATGATACAATCGGCGCCAGTACCTGCGAGCAGCGCCTTTTCAGTGGCTTCCGCACTGTCCGCCACCAG
>JASMJM010000082.1 GCA_030749725.1 Pseudomonadales bacterium
ATCTCCTGGCGCAGCGCTTCGTTGATTGCTTCCCGGTAACTGATCTCGCGCTGGGCAACTTCAGTGGTTTCTGTAGTGGTCGTCATTCTGCTGTCTCCTCAATCCCGCTTCTTGTTTGGGTGTGGTCGGTTAGCTGTAAACGTCAGTGAGCAATTCGGAAGGATCCGGAAAGGGCTCTTCCTTAGCGAAAGCGACGGCTGCCTCGATCTGCCCCTGGATCTCCGCGGTGATCTCATCCGCCGCCTCTGCGGAGAGAATGGAGCGCTCCTCCATTTTTTCCCGCAGTAGCTTCAGCGGATCGCGCTCGCGCCATTTGGCGCGCTCCTCTTCCGGGCGGGGATCTCGTTCGCTGCGTCCGGTGTGGTTGTAGAAACGGTAGGTATCGCATTCCAGCAGGGTCGGTCCCTCACCCGCCCGGGCGCGTTCTATAGCTTCCGCGGCTGCATCGTAGACCGCCAACAGATCCTGACCATCGACGGTAACGCCGAGAATACCGTAAGACGCGGCGCGGTTCGAAAGACGTGAGATTGCGCCCTGTCCCTCCTGGGAGGTGAACTCCCCATAGTGGTTGTTTTCCACCACGAACACCGCAGGTAGTTTGAACAGCGCCGCGTAATTCAGCGCCTCATGCCAGGTTCCTTCGTTGGTGGAACCATCCCCTGAGAAACAGACGCTGACACCACCCGACCCGTTGTACTGAGCTGCAAACGCTGCACCGATGGCGATCGGCGGTCCCCCGCCAACGATTCCATTGGCACCGAGGATTCCGATGTCGAGATCGGCGATGTGCATCGAGCCACCTTTACCGCGGCAGTAACCGCTGGCTCTGCCGAGGAGTTCAGCGAACATCAGTCGAACGTCGCCTCCTTTGGCGATGCAGTGGCCATGGCCGCGGTGGTTGCTGGTGATGGTGTCCGACTGCCTAAGTTGCGTACAGATTCCGGCGGCAATCGCTTCCTGTCCAGCATAGAGATGTACGGCCCCTGGAATCTGGGCCTGCTCCGCCATGCGACCGGCTGCCTCCTCGAACTCCCGGATCGTCACCATGGTCCTGTAGATACTGAGTAACTGCTCGTCGTCCGGATATCTGTTCATATGTGCCTCTCATTGGTATGGCGATCGGGGTTCAGGCAGTATATTGGAATCGAACCTGGCTGTCCCCCCCGGGCCGTCCCCCCGGGCCGGGTTGGTCCTTAGCGCGCTGATACACGAAGCCGGGATGAGTTTCCTGGCGATGCGGGCCTCACACCACAGACCTGTCAGATCAACTCGAGCACATTTTCAGGCGGTCTGCCAATGCGGGCACGATCCCCGGCGATGACGATAGGGCGTTCGATCAGGATCGGATTCTCACTCATGAGGGTTAACCATTCCGATGCATCTCTATCGTCAGTCGCGGAGATGTTCCGTTCCTTGGCCACCTCTTCGTTGAAGCGGATGAACTGAGTGGGATCCATCTGGAGTTTGCGGGCCAAGTCCGCCAGTTCCTGTAGCGATGGTGGATTGTCGAGGTAGAGTCTGATTTCCGGTTCCACCCCCCGTTCATTCAGCAACTCGAGTGTCGCCCTGCTCTTGCTGCAATTGGGATTGTGATACATGGTGATCAACGTGTCAGCTCCTGCAAAAAGTTTCGTATTATATATGCTCACCAACCAAATCCAATGGCAGGCCTACGGCGATACACCCTCGCAGGTCGATGCCAGGCAAGTGTCTCCCCGTCCAGTGAACCTGGTTCAAGCTGTTTCGAACAAACATTCATAAGACAAGAACTCCGATTCACCCTGTCTTTTGTGAGGGAAATCCCATGAAATTCGACAATAGAGTCACGCAGATGCTTGGTGTTGAGATTCCTATTGTTCAAGCGCCTATGGGTTGGATCGCGCGGTCGCGGCTGGCATCTGCCGTCTCCAATGCGGGCGGAATGGGAATCATCGAAACCTCCTCCGGTGAACTGGATGTCATCAGAGGAGAGATCAAGAAGATGCGGGAACTTACCGAAAGACCCTTCGGCGTGAACATCGCGCAGGCCTTCGTGCGGGATCCTGACATCGTTCAGTTTGTCATAGATGAAGGCATCAAATTCGTCACTACATCGGCGGGAAATCCAAACCGTTATACCGAACAGCTGAAAGGCGCCGAACTCACGGTGTTCCACGTCGTACCCTCTTTATCCGCGGCGCTGAAAGCCGTAGACGCAGGAGTGGACGGGTTGATTGTGGAAGGTGGGGAAGGAGGTGGTTTCAAGAACCCAAAAGAAGTTTCTTCGATGGTGTTACTGCCTTTGGTTCGATCCAAGGTGGACGTTCCCATCATTGCAGCCGGTGGATTTGTCGGTGGTGAAACCATGGCGGCCGCCTTTGCATTGGGCGCAGAGGGAATTCAGATGGGCACCCGCATGGTCTCGGCGGCAGAGTCGCCAATGCACGACAACTGGAAGTCGATGATCGTAAATGCGGCGGAAACGGATACGGTATTACTGAACCGTTTTCAGTCGTCCGCACTGCGAGCACTCAGAACCAAAAAGACGACACGTCTGGAGCGGGAGTTTGACAAGAATGCGATGGCGGAATTCGGCAATGCCAAAGACCTCTACTTCGGCGGCGATATGGAAGCCGCAATCGCCCTAACAGGTCAGGTATGTGGCCGCATAGAAGAAGTCAAAGCCGTTGCAGATATTATCAAAGATACAGCAGACGAGTTTTTTCAAACCTTGAAGGCCATCCAGGGCAGCTACCTGTAGAGGTGCGCACCATAGCCTTGTCGGACACGTTGTGAAGCCTGTTCGATCAACCTGGCGAGATGACATTCACAGAAACGGGGGAAATGTCCAATGCAGAAAGCTGAACTCGCCACAGTCGTGGGGCACGGGAAGTACCGTCAGGTGGAAGTCAGACGTCAAGTTAACGCGCCGATTGAAAACGTATGGCACGCCATCACCATTGCTGACCAGGTACAGAAATGGTGGGCTCCGGGTGTAATCGATGCCAGAGAGGGAGGAAGCATAAAACTCGGTCGTGACGGTGACGACTGCGACAGCGACGGCCCGGGTTTAGACGGAAAGATCAAAGTGTTCATACCACCTCACATCTTTGTATTTACCTGGCATGATGACTACGACGACGCCGGCCTGGTGAGGTTCGATCTGGTGCAGGTAGGCAGCAACATAACCCAGGTTACGCTGGTTCAGAACGTCCCCTGCAAAGATGCAATTGCCGCCGTAGCCGGTTGGCACGAACTTGTCGAACGTCTTGGCAAGTATCTGATCAGCGGTAAGTCAGTCACTGTCCCTGAAAACGACGCCAGATTTCGAGCGCTGTACTCCATGTATGAAGCGGCCATGGGATAAGCACAGTCACCACCGACGGCTGCTCGCTCAGATGCGATAGACTCGACTTGCAGTTCCCTGGAAAAGCGCATCCTTCTCGTCTGCTGACAGATCTGCAACCATTTTCTTTAAGGCGTTCCAGAGTACGGCGTATGAGATGGAGAGCTTATCCACCGGGAAGTTGCTTTCGAACATGCAGCGCTCCGGGCCGAAGCACTCGATGGTATGCAGATAGTAACGCTTTTGCGCCTCTACGAGTTCGTCGGACGTCGCTGGTGTAGCACGGCTGTGCCAGCCGAAGCCGTTGTCCGGCATAGCCAGTCCCCCGATCTTGGCAACCACGTTTTGCGAGCGCGCAATGACTGCAATGTCTTTTTTCCACTGATCGAAAATCTCCTCCCGTTTACCCTGGTAGGGCCCTACGCCGAGTGGTGTACCAAAGTGGTCCAGGATCATGGTGGTTTCCGGCACCGCCTGAGCCAGTTCCGCAAAGGAAAGACTCTGATGGTGGTAGTGCCAGGTGTCGTAGCAGAGCCCCAACCGTCCCAGCACCCGCAACCCTTGCCGGAAATCTTCCCGGTCGTAAAGACCGGCCGGAGCGCGACCGGGAATCATCAGGGCGTCGCTCGCCTCCTCGTGTGCGCCAGAGTGACGAATGCCACGAAACAGGCCCTCACCCGCCTCTTCATGGGCGTTCAGCACCTTTTCCACCCCATCCCCCAGGGTCAGGTCCGCGTGGGAGACGATGGCTGCTATGCGGGAGTGTCCCTCGCCACCCTGCGCGCTCTCCACTGCAATCCTCGCCACGAATTCGGTCTCCCCAATCGGCCGCAGATGTTCCGGACCGTCCGTGCGGTAGCTGGCAGTACACTCCACAAATACCGTTTTTTCGATGTTGTGTCCCGTACCCGTATCTCCCCGCAGATCCTCCAATATGTAGGAGCTTCCCGGTCTCTGCCACAGATGGTGATGCGGATCGACTATGGGGCGTTCCGGATCGATAATCTCTTCTGTCACTTGCGCCAGCCATGCCGGGGTGCCGGGGGTTGGGTCGCTCATGTTCTCCTCCAGGGGATTTATCCTTAGGTTCGATGGAATTGTGGCTCTCGACTCATTCTGTTAGGGCCCATGCTGCAGCAGAATGACTATTCGGTCGTGTTCCTGTAGATTGCACCGCCCTTCATCACGAAATTCACCCGCATCATCAGGTTGATATCTGCGCTTGGGTCACCGGGCACGGAAATGATATCGGCCAGCATTCCTGCTGCCACGGTCCCTACCTGTTTCTCGTTGCCGAGCAATTGCGCGGTGTGCAGGGTTGCTGAGCGCAACGCTTCAAGGGGTGGCATGCCCGCCTCGACCATATAAGCAAATTCCCGCGCATTGTCGCCGTGGGCCGATACGCCCGTGTCCGTGCCGAACGCGATCTTCACTCCGGATTTGTAAGCACGGGCAAATGTGTCCTGTATCAAAGGGCCGATGGCTGCTGCTTTGGGACGCACCAACTCGGGGAAGAAACCGTCGATGGCAGACTTTTCCGCAACCCATTTGCCGGCGATGATCGTGGGTACATACCAGGTGCCGTGACGTTTCATCAAGCGCATCACCTCGGCGGTCATATAGGTGCCGTGTTCGATCGAGTGAATACCCGCCTCGACGGCGCGTTTCATCCCTTCCGTGCCATGGGCATGGGCGGCTACGTGCATGCCGTAGTCTCCGGCGGTGGAGATAACAGCGGCTAATTCCGCATCGGTGAACTGGGCGTTCTGACCGCTCTTGGCCACGCTCAATACGCCGCCGGTCGCGGTGATCTTGATCAGATCGGCACCATCCTTATATCGCTGCCGTACCGCCTGACGCGCCTCGTCAGCACCGTTGATTACACCGGCCAGGGGTCCCGGATCCCCCATCAGGTCATGCCGCAGTGAATTGGAGGGGTCGGCGTGACCGCCGGTGGTGGCAATCGACTTGGTCGCCGCAAAGATCCGTGGTCCCGGCACGGAACCGGCATTGACCGCGTTGCGCAGGGCGATGATGGTCTCACGATCACTGCCGAGATCCCGCACGGTCGTGAATCCCGCCTGCAGGGTCTTGTCAGCATTGACCACGGAACGGATGGCGTAGTCGGCGCTGTTGAGCGAAAACCGTTCCATATAGGTCTGAGCACTGTACTGCGATGCCAGATGCACATGCATATCCATCAGTCCCGGCATGCAGGTCGAATCCTTGAGATCTACAATCCTGGCGTTACCGGGCGTAAGCAGACCGTCACCTACAGAGCTGATCTTGTCACCCTCGACGATGATGGTTTTCTCGTCCAGCAGGGCGAGGGACTTCACATCCAGCAACTTGCCACACTGCAAAGCTGTTAACTCGGCGAATACAGAAGGGGTCATCATCGCCAGCAACGCCACTCCTGCAGATAAATTGCGCATTTCACCTTCTCCAATTCAATACTGTTCAGGGTCATACAAGTGCGATTATGCAGATCAGAATCGCCACGCTATCCAATTCAACACTGTTCAGGGGTCAGACAAGTGCGATTATGCAGATCAGAATCGCCAGGCTATCATAACAGTATCCAGTGTGGGACAGCACATCCGTCCCACACAGGATCCCGTTGATCGATGGTTCTGTCAGTGGAGGAGAAACCATGAGTCACTCAATGCGCTTCGGCGTCTGTTACGATTTTCGCAATCCGCCCGACTCCGACATCGCAACGCCAAGCCTTTACGGCGAAGTGCTGGATCAGATCCAGTGGCTGGACCAATTGGGTTTGGATCTCGTCTGGTTCACCGAGCACCACTTTGTCGATGACGGTTACCTGCCGGCATGGATACCGGTGGCCAGTGCTGCTGCTGCACGAACAAAACGGGTGCGGTTTTCCTGCGACATCTGCCTGCTGCCTTTCAATAATCCGGTCAGGCTGGCTGAAGATCTGGCAGTGCTGGATAACCTGAGCAACGGTAGGGCTGAGATCGGTGTCGGCATGGGTTATGCACCGCACGAATTCCGTGGCTTCGGTATGCCGGTCGCGCGCCGCTTGTCCCTAATGGAGGAGGGGCTTGAAGTGCTGAAGTTATGTTTTGCGGGGGAACGATTCAGCTATGACGGCAAGCGCTACCAGTTCGATGACGTCATCATCACGCCTGGCTATGTGCAGGAGGGTGGGCCGCCCTTATGGATTGGGGCTATGTCGGCAGCGGGAGCACATCGAGCCGCTCGTTTTGACAGCAATCTGCTGCCTCAAGGCAGCCGTGATCACTCCCTCGATCCGTGGCTCGACGATCTGAAGTCGTCCGGCAGAGATCCGGCGGATTATCGGATCGGCATTATCAAGGCGGTGCTGGTGACCGACGACAGAGAGGCGGAATGGCCCAGAGTGAGAGAATCGGAACGCTACCGGATGCAGCTCTACAATCGATTCTTCGCAGAAAGCAAACAGTCCGTTGCGCCAGGCGGACAACCGATCTCCCAGAGATGGGTCGTTGGAAACGTGGATGAGTGCGTAGCGGAGTTGACCGCCTTCATCACAGAGTTCGGCATCACGGACCTGGTGACCTGGGGTGCACCACCGGGATTGACGCCGGAAACTATGAACCGTAGTCTGGAGCGGTTCGCAACGGAGGTGGTGCCAAGACTAAAGGCCGATCTCAGAGCCTAGCGACCTGGTCACGGCGCATCATCAAGCACCGTGCGTGATTCGATATGATCCTTGAGATCCTGCGGCAGCCACCAACTGGGTTTCAGTTGGCGCCTGCTGAACAGCTTTTCGGCTTGATCGGTATAGTGTCGTGAATCCTTGCGATCGCTCTGCCCGATGGGCAGGTAGGTCCAGCTCTTGATCGGTCTGCTCAACTCAACGATCTGAGTAGAGGTCTGCCCGCGTTCTCCCCAAACGCTGTTAGCCCTTTTCTGGCGGGCGTAGCCGACGCTGCGCAGGGTACTGGTGCCGAAACGACCCCCTCCGCCGAGAGGCCAGGAATGGTCGTCCCGGCCTACCCGGAATAGATCGCCATAGCTCGGGTTGACCGCATCGAAGTCTGCCGCCAGTCGACCCATGGCAGTTTTAAGGGCGCCTGCCATGGCCTTCAGGATCTCGTCATCCAGCCGCACTGGTTTGGGGGGGCGGTCTTCGATGATTGCATACCAGTCATCGATGAGTCCTTGCAGACGATCTGACTCAGTTTTGCCAAGATCCATTTCCAGCTGTTCCCGCCAGTAATAATACTTGAGTGCCGCCGAGGAATCTCGATGCAGGCCGCCGTCCCAATTGAGCAGTTCCTTGATGCCGTTGGCATAGCGTTCGGAGCTCTTGAATTGGTCTGCAAATCTGCTATCTGCCAGCTTGAGTGTGCCGATCCACCTTTCCATGCCGTAAGGATGGATGTCGTTGATGATCGACATCGCGTCCTGCGCCGTAACTGAATCGTTAGCCTGCAGTAGTTGAATGCCTCTGGCACCCCGTTGATTGATCCAGCCCGCCCTTTCCGGTCCATATCCAGGCCCGCTGTAGAGATAGTCAGGGAAGTCAGCCGGAGAGAAGGGGCTGTCGGGTATCATCGCGTCCGGTGGTATGTTGCAGTTCTGCATATATCCCTGGGGTGGATTCAGTACTTGCAGATGATCTGATGCCGGATGGAAACCCAGCCATGCAGATGCCGAGGTGGATCCATCCACCGCTCGCGACCAGTCAAAACCGTTGGGTCGAACTGGAACGCGCCCCGTTCTCTGGTAATAGATGTTGCCGCCGGTGTCCGCCACCATCACGTTCTGCGGAAAAACGGTCAGGCTTTCCATACCTTCCACAGCAGCACGGTAGTCATGGCCGTAGTTGAGGGCAAACCAGGCCCCGGAGATATTGACCGTGTCGCCATAGGCCATGGCGGCAGCGTACGCCTTGCCCTCCTGCCAGGCTATGATAGGCCCGTGCGGTGCAAACCAGAGGGTGTGGCGTTGACTCGCTGCTCCCTTTACCTTCAAGGTAACGGTACGGGACCGCAACGTGAGCCACTTGCCATCGAACAGGAATTGGCGGTTATCCCCCTCCTTGACGGTCAGTGCGTAGACGTCGGCTGTATCCGGCCCGCCGGTTGTCATCGCCCAGGCCAGATTGGCATTGTGCCCAAGGCCAATGTACGGGAACCCGGCCAGGGTCACGCCGCTGCCATGCAACGCTCCGGCATGGATTCGAAATTCCCAGAAGCGGGAGGGCCCAAACCAAGCCAGATGGGGGTCGATGGCAAGAATGGCTGCGCGACTGGCACTTCGCCTGGGTGAGACGGCAAACTGATTGGAACCCCGCTGTGCCGGTTGGTAACCGGGCCGTACACCGCTCCTTCTGAGGTCTCCGTAGGCTTCGTCTATTGACCAGTTGTATAGGAACAGGCGGCCGAAGGCAATCACCATATACTTGTCGACCTGTCGGCCCTGCCACCAGGTGGGAATATCCTCTGGGTGCTCTTTGTAGAACACATTGATGCCGGCAACGAACGCCTCCGTGTGACGTTGTATGACCCTGGGAATCTGATGCCAGTTCTTCCTGGCAGCGCCATAGTGGTCGAACAGGTGAGAGCGCAGATCCGACTGCACGGCGCCATCGCCGACAACGGATGACAGTTCGCCGACGGCGGTGAGTAGATTGAGCAGCAGTTGATCGGGTCGGTCCTGCGCCATAGCGTATCCCTGAGCGTACAGCCCCCCTTCATCCGTAGGCGCATAGATGTGAGGAATACCCCAGCTGTCACGATAGATTACCGTCTTTCCAACATCTCTGCCGCCGCCCGGCAGAGAGCCATTCGAACGAGCTTCAGCGAGTGTCGTGGTGGCTAAGCCGATCATGGTGAAACATATCAGGCATCGCGGCAGTAGAGAGCTGAACTTCATCAGGTGACTTCCTTCTGGGTGAGAGCATGCCTTTAATCTTCTCCCGGCATACTGGATAATCGAAGCTTGGCACGATCCATTATCATTACATCACGCTGGCAGATCAATTGTGCATGGCATCCGCTCGATAGTGCGAGGACTCGATCTAATCCTGCAACCCGGCCTGCGGCGTTATGTCATATTGCCCCTGCTGATCAATGTGGTAGTTTTTGTTGGCATGATCGTCCTCGGTTTCCGGTATTTCGATAACTGGTTGACCGGCACCCTGGCCGCCTTACCGGAGTGGTTGGGCTTTTTGTCCTGGCTGATGTGGATTCTGTTTGTATTCATAGCAGCAGCGTTCCTGTTTGTCTTCTTTACGCTGTGCGCCAACATCATTGCAGCACCGTTCAATGCGATCCTGTCGGTGCGCGTTGAGGATTGTTTAGTGAGTGAGCCTGGTGAGCCGATGACAGCGATTTCACTGCTGCTGATTCTGCCCCGCGCCTTCGCTCGAGAAATCAGCAAACTGCTCTACTATCTGCCGCGGCTCATAGGCCTCGCGGTTCTCTCCGTAATACCCGTTGTCAACTTGATCGCGCCGCCACTCTGGCTGCTGTTCGGTGGCTGGATGATGAGCGTGCAATATACGGACTATGCTGCAGATAACAACGGCATCAGTTTTTCGGAACTGCGTCGTCGCCTCGGCGGCGACAGAATCAACAGCTTCGGATTTGGCTTGGCGGTCTATCTGATGATGCTGATTCCCTTGTTGAACCTGGTGTTGATTCCAGCCGCCGTGGCGGGTGGTACCGTACTTTGGGTGGAAAGATTGACAGATGGAGGGGATTAGCATGGCGGCGAACCCGGGGAATTAAGAGTTGATTTCACTTTTGAAGAGGACTAGGTTTGCTTCTTCAAGAAAAAGGTCTTGAGGGGAAGGAGAGCGCACTATGATTACTGCAATGCCACGCATCGCCATCGCGGTCAATGATTTCTCGGAGACGGTCGTCACGTTCCGGGACAAACTCGGAATGCCGGTCATCGACATGTCGGAGGGCAGTGTCAGCAGCCTGGGGGCGAAGCTGGCCATGTGTGTCCCCAAGGGTGGCAGTAACATCGAACTCATGTGCCCCGCTGATCCGAACGCGCCACTTAGTCAAAGTCTGCAGAGATTTCTGGATCGCCGCGGCGAGGGTCTGTTCGCTCTGATGCTCGAGGCGCCAGATCCCAATGCCGAAGCTGACGACCTGTTAGGGCGCGGCCTGAACGTGCTGCCGCTGATGGCGGGCGCCGGCGGGCGCGACGTCCATCCGAACTCGACCCACGGCGTACTGATTCGAGTGTACCCGGTGAACTCGTTTCAGGGGGAGGAAGCAAACGCAGACTCCAACCTGTCCGGCATCGTACGGGTGATCATCGCTGTCCACGATATGGATCACGCCACAAACGTATACGGCGATCAGTTCGCTATGGAAATCGGTGAGCCCTCCGTGGACGCGGGCAGAGGCGTGGCGTCGGCAATCTGCAAACCACCGTCTGGGGGGGTGATCGAACTGGTGTCTGTGGAAGACCCATCGAAGCCACTCGCTAAGTCCATCGAAGGATTTCTGCAGGACGGACGTGAAGGTATGTATGCCCTGGTGCTGCAGTCTAACGACCCGACAGGGTTGGCAAGCATTCTATCTGAACGCGGTTTGACGGTGAACCAATCAGCCGACTCGGCGGCAATCATGGAGGTGGATCGCGCGTCTATGTTTGGCGCACTACTGCGGATCGAGCCTGCTTAGGACTCGCGCGAGAAGCGCGAGTTTCACTCTGGCTGACTGCTCTTCGATTCGGCCCGAGCGAGAATCGCCTGTTCCTGCGCCTTCTCGGGGCGGTTCATGGTTATGGTGGCCACATGGGTATCATGGTTTGCCTCATAAAGAACCAATGTGTAGTCGAGAGGTTCCCTGTACCAATTGGCACTGCGTATTTCAAACGGTGTTGTTTCGTCTGTTGACACTTTACGTTCCTCCTTATCAATCGATATTAGCCTGTCGTATCGAGAACAGGCTGTTATTATGTAAGGTATCTCACTAAAGTGCAGGTTTGGAGCCAAGTAATACCACATTGATTCGGAGTACGCATGGACAAGATAGAATGGTCTGACAAATTCACTGTTGGCGTGGAGGTACTGGACGAGCAACACAAGACCCTGGTGGGAATGATCAACAACCTTTTGGAAACGCCCAACGTCGCCAGCAACACGGCAATCATCACGGAACTGTTGAACGCGATGATCCAATACGCGATCACGCACTTTGAAACGGAAGAGGGGTTGATGCGCAGATATACCTATCCCGCGTTCGAGTCCCAAAAAGAACAGCATGTTGAATTTATGAAGAATACTTCAGAATTCTGTAAGGTCGAAGAAGGTACCGTTGTGATCGAGAACTTTTCTGATTCCGTCCTGACGTACCTGCGCGAGTGGTGGGTCAATCACATTCTCGTCGATGACATGAAATACAAGTCCTTCTTCGCGGAAAAGGGAAGGTCCTGAAATTGATTCCGGCGCGGGCGGGACATCCCGCTAGCCGGTGGTTGCCTGGTTGAATTCATAATGTAATTGCGGATCGGAGTTGCAGATATGGACGGAAAGGTGGTGTTGATTACCGGCGGCAGCCGCGGCCTGGGACGAGCCATGGCGCTCGGCTTTGCCAGGGAGGGCGCCGACATCGCCATCGTCAGCCGGAAAATCGACAGCTGCAAGTCGACTGCTGAGGAGGTGCAAGCCCTGGGGGGAAAGGCGCTGGCTTATGCTGCTCACGTGGGTCACTGGGATGAACTGACGCCGATGGTGGACGCGGTGATTGACCACTTCGGCAGGATTGACGTGCTGATCAACAACGCCGGCATGTCTCCCCTTTATGAGTCGCTGGATCAGGTTTCCGAAGAGTTGTTCGACAAGGTGATCGGGGTGAATCTCAAGGGGCCCTATCGACTCTCTGCGCTCGTTGGCAAACACATGGCAGAGGGGCAGGGGGGCTGCATCATCAATGTCAGCAGCACTGCAGCGGTAAGACCTTCTCCCAATTCGGAGCCCTACGGGGCGGCGAAGGCGGGGCTCAACGCAATCACCTGTTCCTTTGCTCACGCCTTTGGCCCCAAGGTCCGGGTCAACTGTATTATGGCGGGCCCATTTTTGACAGATATATCGAAAGCCTGGGACATGGAAGCATTCGAAAGACAGGCCAAAAGCATGCCGCTGCAACGAGGTGGGCAACCGGATGAGGTCGTTGGGGCGGCACTGTACCTGGCCAGTGACAGCGCCAGTTTTACTACCGGTGCCATTCTGGCCGTCGATGGTGGCAACCACTAATAGACCGTTGGGGGTCACTGACAAGCGGCTTTGAGCCATCACCGCCGAGTTTTTTGTTCGATCCTGCTAGGTATCCTACTCTAAAGGGGAATTTATGGCCGTTGGTCTGGCCGAATTAATCATCGTCTGTCTGATTGTGGATTGGGCCTTTCGCAGGATCAAGGTTCCCGGGTTGATCGGCATGCTGTTCGTGGGTATGCTGGCTGGGCCGTATGTGTTCGACCTGTTGGAACCTGAACTGCTGGGTATCTCGGCGGACCTGAGGCTGATCGCCCTGATAGTTATCTTGCTGCGTGCCGGGCTCGAAGTCAGCCGCAACGTGCTCAACAGAGTGGGCAAGATGGTGCTGGTATTGTCGGTGGTGCCTGCTCTGTTCGAAATTGCCGTTGTTACGCTACTGGGACCCCATCTGCTTGGGCTCACTTACCTGGAATCTGCCATTCTGGGAGCGATACTTGGCGCCGTGTCTCCCGCCGTAGTCGTTCCACTGATGATCGACTTCATCGAACGGCGCAAGGGCGTGGGCAAGGGAATCCCTACGCTGGTCCTGGCAGCTTCTGCCATCGACGATGTCTTCGTTATAGTCATCTTCAGTGTCTTTCTGGGTATCTATAGCGGTCAGAGTATCAGCATAGCGTGGCAGTTGGCCGGGATTCCCATCTCGATCCTCCTCGGTGTGGCTGTTGGTCTGGGTGTGGGTTTCGTACTCTTTCGGCTGTTCAGTCACTTCAATCCGCGCGCGACCAAGCGCGCGTTGATCATCCTCGGCATCTCCGTCCTGTTGGTGCACATTGAAAAACTGCTTGAGAATCTCGTCCCCTTCGCGTCACTGTTGGCGGTTATGGGGGTCGGATTCATCATTCTGGAAAAGAACGAACATATGGCGCACGAATTGTCAGCCAAATTCAGCAAGATATGGGTACTGGCGGAGATCATCCTCTTCACCATGGTGGGCGGGCAGGTCAATATCCATGTAGCCCTGGATACAGGGTTGATGGGGGCGGCTTTGATTTTTCTGGGACTGATTGCACGTAGCCTCGGCACCTTTCTATGTCTGCTCAGAAGCGAACTCAATCTGCATGAACGCCTGTTTGTGATTGTGGCCTATCTGCCAAAGGCCACTGTGCAGGCAGCCATCGGCGCAGCGCCTCTGGCCGCCATGCAACTCGCGGGCGTCAATACCGGACCCGGCGAAATCATACTGGCCAGCGCAGTGCTCAGCATTTTGCTGACGGCGCCACTCGGTGCGTGGGCCATCGCTGTTACAGGCGAACGAGTGCTGGTGGAAGGGACTGCCGGCGAGGCGCGCAATGCCGCACTTGAAAGTATGCCCCACGGCGAAGACCTGATCTGATTAGCAACCGGGAAGCGAAGGTCAATTCGATAACGATTCCACTATTCGGTCGATGATTCTTGTGGGGTTGGCGCACCATCTCAGCACGATGACCAGATCGAGTTCCGGTTCGATGAAAACCACATTGCCACCAGCACCCCTTGCCGCGAAGCTCCCGGGCGAACTGTTGCTGGAGATGCCTGCCTCGCGATTGAGCCACCACAGGAATCCATAGTTGGGGTTTATCGGACAAGGCTCCGTCATTGCATCCACCCAGGCGTCCGACAGTATTTGCCTCGCGCGCCAGCGACCGCGGCGCAGAAACAGCAGTCCGAACCTGGCATGGTCAAAGCTGTTGATCCAGAGACCACCACCCCAATGAGCTCCGCCGGATACCGACTGTATGCTCTGGCCATCAACATCCACCCAGGAGTTTTCATAGCCGTGCCAGATCCACTCGTCTGACGCACCGATGGGATCCATCAATTCACGTTTGAGGAACTGCGGCAGGGATTCGCCCAACAAGCGGAGCAGTGCCAGAGCGGTACGATTCACTCTCACGTCGTTGTACTCCCAGAAATCGCCTGGGCGACGCAGCTTGCGATCGTTGTCGTTGGCAACGGCTACCATTGTGGAAGCGGTCCCCGAAGCGGTCCTGGACGCGGCCGTGCCGGAAGTGGCGCCCACCTGACGACCCCGGTCGATGGAATCGGGGATGCCGAACAGCTCTCCCTCCCACTCGCTGGTTTGCTGCAACAGGTGGCGCCACGTGATGTTGCTGTTGTGATCGGAGTCGAATCCCCCATCCGTTACGTATTCGCAGACTCGGTCATCGATGCTGCGGATCAGTCCTCGGTCGACAGCCAACCCCGCGACCGCGGAGATATAGCTCTTGGTGGCACTGAATGTGACTTCATTGCTGGCTGGGTCGCCATATTCGCCAACGATGTAACCATGGTGAATGACCAAACCGGCGGGATCGGATCGGTCCTTGATGGGACCGAGGATACGATCGAAGGGGTGCTTGCTGCCGTTAGGAAGATACGGTTTTAGATCGTGGGACCAGCCGATCTCTTCAGTCGTTGCCAACTGCAGTGCATCGGCAAGCGCGTCTGGTTTGAATCCTGTCTCCCGGGGATCTTTGCGCTGCCATGTATCTTTAGGTGGAATGTAATCGTTCATGGTGCCCTATTCCGGCACGGGTCGGGCCCGCTGGTTATAGAGCAGATTGCGACGGCGCTCGATCTCCTCCTTGGTCAGCTTGGAGTAGTCCTCTCCCATATCGCCGCCCGCCTCCATGCCACGCTGCACTGCGGGGCGTGCCTGCATCTCTTCGTACCACCTCTTCACGTATTTGAAATCGTCCAACTCCTGTCCCTGTCCCTGCCAGCCTGCGCACCAGGGATAGCTGATCATGTCGGCGATGCTGTACTCCTCACCGGCCAGGTAGGTTCGATCATAAAGTCGATTGTTCATCACGCCATACAGCCGATTCGCCTCGTCAGTGAAGCGGCGCACTGCGTAGGTTTGATCCCCCTGGTGATCGCCCAGGCGACGAAAGTGGCCACACTCGCCCAGTTTGGGTCCCTGGTTGGCCATCTGCCACATGACCCATTGGCAGACTTCATACCGCTGCCGCGATTCCTCGGGCCAGAACTGCCCCGTCTTCTCCGCTATGTACATCATGATGGCTCCGGACTCGAACACGGAGATGGGCTCTCGTCCCCCCGCTGGATCGTTATCGACGATGGCAGGCATACGGTTATTGGGGCTCATATTCAGGAATTCGTCGGTAAACTGATCTCCCCGACCTATATTGCAGGGCACGATGGTGTAAGGGAGATCGCACTCCTCCAGTAATATGGTTACCTTCTTGCCGTTGGGTGTTGGCCAGTAGTGTAGGTCGATCATGGTTCTCTCCTCAGGGACTCTGTTAGCTGTTGAACGATCACTTTAATATACCGAAGCCGCGGCGCGACTTTACGTGTCGGTTAGACGAGATAGCTGGAGCGAAACTGGATACCCCAGTGGCCATCCTGCAGAGTTGCGATCCAAAGGGTATTGAAACGGTTGTAGGTTTCGCCTTTCGCGTTGCGCCGTGCCACGGTCATGGCGACGTGGACCTTGTCTTCACCCTCGTGAATCACATCCGCCGATTCCACCACGGTGTGATCCCAGCCTTCAGCCGCAAGGGAATCGGCCAGTCGCTGAGACTGTTGGCTGAACTGCTCCGCTGAATCAAAGGTGTAGAATTCGCCTCTTGCCAGGCGAACATGAGGGAAGTTGAAGGAGGTGGACATGGCTTCGATGTCCAGCCTGTTGAATCCGTCGATATAGGCGTTGACTGCGTCGATGCCCGCGGCAGCGTTAGAACTCGCCATGTCGTCCCTCCCCTTCAGCAAATCGTTTAGCACCCTCGCGCGTTTCTCCCGAGCGGATCACCTCCAGCCCGAGCCTTGTTTCCTCGACGAGTGCGGCATTGAGATCGAGATTCCACTGCCGGTAGGAGGAGGTCCGGTCCGAGCGCATGCACAGTTGGGGAAAGCGGGCGAGTTGGCCGGCAAGTTCCACGGCAGCGTCGAGGGCCTCTCCGTTCGGCACCAGGCGATTTGCGAGCCCCATGCTTCTCGCTTCTTCGCCACTCACGCCGCGGCCGGTGAGAATCAAATCCAGGGCATGGCTGTGCCCCAGCATGCGGGTGAGTCGAATGGTGCCGCCATCCACTAACGGCACTCCCCAGCGACGGCAGAAAACTCCGAACACAGCATCTTGCGCAGCAACTCTGAGATCACACCAGATGGCGAGTTCCAGGCCGCCTGCCACCGCATAGCCCTCTACCGCAGCGATGACTGGCTTGGACAGCAGCATGCGGGATGGCCCCATGGGTCCGTCGCCATCCTGGGCAGCACGGTTGCCGCGCCCCTCAGCAACTCCCTTTAGATCGGCTCCCGCGCAGAAGGTACCCTTCGCTCCGGTCAGTATGGCCACCTTTGCTCTATCGTCAGCATCGAAGCTCCGAAAGGCATCCGCCAGTTCCACGGCAGTGGGGCCATTGACGGCATTTCGCACCTCGGGCCGATCGATGGTGACGATGGTGATTTCGTCTTGCTTATCGATCCTGACATTGCTCATGCTGACTCCTTTAGAAGTGTTTTGCTGCGTGTCTGTTGCAGTTCGTTTGCAGGTGTTCGCCTGCTGAGAAGATCAAGTGAGAGTTCGATCACCTCCCTTGCCTCGTTGGGTGTGGTGGTGCCGACGGTAACCATGTCCTGCTCGCGGATGGTGTTCCAAACGAAGGAGAGCCCGACGACGGGCAGGAGTCTTCCCGCAGCCATGGGTTTGATGGTCATTACCGGTTTCTTGGCCTCGTCGATGATGCGCATGACCCAGTCCGCTTCCACCTGCATCAGAAACCCGGCTGGGTTGTACAATTGGATGTAGGTTTCAACATCGGCGCCGGTTTGATCTGCAATCACCACCGCTTCCGGCATGTGGGTGGACAGGCCGGGTATCATCTCATACTGTCGGATCAGGCCTGTGTAGCGGTCGATGTCGCGAATCACACGGTTCATACGATCCATGAGGGCATCGGTTACCATCTGGTGGGGGAAGCAGAAAGTCGCCCCCTGTTGCTTGCAGGCCTCGATCACTCTCTCCGGCTCGCTCTCCCTCGGTCCTCCCGGCAGGATATTGAAGTGAGGGGTTAGGATCAGCTTCACTTCGCGACCGGTCTGTTGCTGCAGATCCCGCACTGCGTCACAGGGCACGGGGGCGGGCGGGCCCATCACGGTATCCACACCATACTCCATAAACACCTTCAGAATCTCGACCATCCGTTCGCGGGACTGGTAGCGGGTAATGAACTTGTCTTTGGCTGCACTCGTGTGGGAGTAACCGAGAAACCAGTTGGTTCCCGCGATCAGACGGGATACCGATATGCCGCCGACCAGTGTTCTTGGAAACTCAGTCATCGTTGAATGCTCCTTCACGGGGTGAACCGTGCATCTGAAATCAGGCGCGCTCGCCAGTTTATCCCTGTAGAACTAATAAACTCCACAAAAGATTGATATTATCCTCGCTGTGGAAACAGTCCGAAAAACGCGGCGAATGGGCGTCGAAACCGGGGTTGGTGGTAAATACTTCACCGACCCCTTTTTCGGCAACCCGATGCACAGGAATTGTGGCAAGCAAGCAGTCGTTGTCCTGCTGGTCGTCTTTGTGTTGACAATACCGTTGATGCGCACCGAGGCTGCCGTTGGCGACTGCCGCAAAGGCGATCTCGACAGCCGATTCTGCGATCAGAATGGCGATCTGGTGGCGGACCTGCCGGAGGATGAGCGCGCCTGGCTCGATCCCGCGACGCTGATATTCGCCTATACGCCGGTGGAGGATCCGGCAGTGTACCGCGAGGTGTGGTCCGAGTTTCTCGACCATCTGAAGCAGGTCACCGGTAAACCGGTGGTGTTCTTCCCGGTGCAGTCCAACGCTGCCCAACTGGAAGCGATGCGCTCCGGCCGCCTGCACGTGGCCGGATTCAATACAGGCTCCACGCCGCTCGCAGTGAACTGTGCCGGTTTCGTGCCCTTCACCATGATGGCGGCTCGGGACGGGACATTCGGTTATCAGATGGAAATCATCAGCTGGCCGGGAAGTGGCATCGAAGTAATCGGGGACTTGAAGGGCAGAACCCTGGCCTTCTCGTCACCGACCTCCAACTCCGGATTCAAGGCTCCCTCGGCCATCCTGCGCTCGAAATTCAACCTGGTAGCGGATCGTGATTTCAGCACCGTTTTTTCAGGAAAGCATGACAATACCGTGCTGGGCGTGGTGCACCGGGATTATGATGCAGGGGCCATTGCCAACTCCGTTAAGATACGGATGATCTCAAGGCAGGTAATCAGGGAGGCCGATGTCAAGGTGCTGTACCGATCGGAGACGTTTCCGACCACCGCCTATGGTCATGCCCACAACCTGCAGCCAAGGTTGGCAGAAAGAGTGCGCAGTGCCTTTGCCAGTTTCAACTGGCAGGGCAGCAGACTTCTGGCTGAGTTTCAGAAGTCCGGTGATGAGAGTTTCATCCCCATCTCCTACCGGGAACGCTGGGGGGTGATTCGCGAAATCGATGCGGCAAACGATGTTTCCTATGCCTGCCGCTGACGGAGCATAGCATGCTGAGGCTACATAGACTGAGCAAACAGTACCAGGCAGGGGATGATGCCTTGAAGGGAGTCGACCTCGAGGTGCCGGATGGTCAGGTAGTTGCCCTAATCGGCCCATCCGGAGCAGGCAAGAGCACTCTGATTCGCTGCATCAATCGTCTGGTAGAACCCTCCTCCGGGCAGGTGTTCCTGGATGATGAAGAGGTCACCGCCCTCGGCAGTCGTAGATTGCGTCGCACCAGACGGCGGATGGGAATGATCTTTCAGGAATATGCATTGATCGAGCGGCTCACGGTGATGGAAAACGTGCTGTCCGGACAGTTGGGCTATGTTGGATTTCTGCGCAGCTACTTTAGACGCTTTCCTACAGAAACCGTGCAGCAGGCATTTCAATTGCTGGAGCGCGTTGGTCTGACGGAGCACTATGACAAGAGGGCCGATGAATTATCCGGGGGACAGCGACAGCGGGTCGGCATCGCCAGAGCTATTCTGCAGCAACCTGACATCCTGTTGGTGGATGAGCCCACTGCCAGCCTCGATCCGCGCACTTCTCGGCAGATCATGCGACTGATCTCGGAGCTGTGCAGTGAAAGACAACTGGCGGCTATCGTCAACATTCACGATGTCACCCTGGCCCAGATGTTTGTGGCGAGAATTGTCGGCTTGCGGGAGGGCGAAGTGGTATTTGACGGTAAGCCGGATGACCTGACTAACGAGGTCCTTACCGAGATCTACGGGGAGGAAGACTGGCAAACTGCTAACGATAGAACTGAGGAGAAAGAACGGGCTGCCAAAGAATCACTGGAAGAGCAGATGAAGGGGCTATCCGGATGACTGACACTCCCTTTGATGCCAGAACCTGGCGACCTCCCGGGTTGATCCGGAGTTCCCTATGGCGCTGGTTGCTCGCTGTGACGGTCGCGATCTATCTTGCCTCGGCGCTTGGCTCCCTGGAGATCAATTGGCTGCGCATAGGGCAGGGCCTTGGCCGGGGAGTCACCTTTCTTGCAGCGTTTGCGACTCCTGATTTTGTCACCCATTGGCGCGACATCAGCGAAGGGTTGGCGGAAAGCCTGACCATGACGGGTGCAGCGACAGTGATCGGCATCGCGTTGTCGTTACCCATCGGTCTCGGCGCCGCGAGGAATATCGCACCCATGCCGGTCTACCTGTTTTGTCGGGGGGTGGTCGCCCTGTCCCGCAGCTTTCAGGAGGTGATTCTTGCCATCTTCTTCGTAGCGATGTTCGGGTTTGGCCCCTTTGCCGGGTTGGTCACCCTCTCCGTAGCCACAATCGGCTTCTTCGGAAAACTGCTTGCAGAAGAAATCGAGGCGATGGATCCGGTGCAGGCGGAAGCGGTCCAGGCGACCGGTGCAGGATGGTTGCAGTGGATCGATTACGCAGTGACACCCCAAGTGATGCCGAGAATCATCGGCCTGTCTCTCTATCGGCTGGATATCAATTTTCGCGAGTCAGCGGTGGTGGGCATCGTCGGCGGTGGCGGCATCGGGGCCACCCTGAACACGGCTTTCGACCGCTATGAATTTGAGACCGCTGCCGCCATCCTGCTGATCATCATCGGCATCGTCATGCTTTCCGAGTATTTGTCGGGATTGATTCGAGCGAGGGTGCAGTAGATAGTGGCGGGCGATGGCGAACTGCTGGTCTGGCGACGCAGAACACGTGCCCGGGAACTGCTGGTGTGGGCTGGCTGGCTGCTGGGCGTATCGCTTTTCATCTTCTGTTGGCAGACGATCGCGGCGAACACTACCTGGTACTTCGTTGCCGATGCGCCGCGGGTGGCAGCAGATATCGGTGATCGGATGGTCCCGCCGAAATGGTCCTATGCCGCAAAACTCTGGGGGCCGCTCTGGGACACGATCAATATCGCAACCCTGGGAACGATTCTGTCAGTGCTGTTGGCCACGCCCATCGCCTTTCTGGCAGCTACAAACACCACGCCCAGCACGCGCTTTGTCAGACCCTTGGCCCTGCTGATCATCGTCTCCTCCCGCTCCATCAACTCCCTTATCTGGGGTCTGCTGCTGGTCACCATCATTGGACCGGGGGTCGTTGCGGGCATCTTTGCCATCACCTTTCGCTCCATTGGTTTTGTGGCCAAACTCCTCTATGAAGCTATCGAGGAGATCGACCAGCGACAGGTGGAAGCGATTGCCGCCACGGGCGCGAACGGCGGGCAAGTGATTACGTTTGCCATCTGGCCGCAGATATTGCCGGCCTTTGCCGGTACCAGCGTGTTTCGTTGGGATATCAATATCCGCGAATCGACAGTACTTGGTCTGGTGGGTGCCGGTGGGATCGGTCTGGAACTGCAGGCGTCCATCAACATAGTAGCCTGGCAACAGGTCTCTGTTATTCTGCTGGCGATACTGTCCACCGTGATCGTCAGCGAGTGGGTTTCGGCAAAGGTGCGCCATGCAGTTATATGACCTGAGAGTGATTGCGTATCGTTGGTCGACTATCCTTGTGTTGCTGTTGTCTCTGCTGGCTGCAGATCTTGAGGCACAGTCGGATCGGCCTCTGGTGATAGCGCACCGGGGTGCCAGCGGCTATCTGCCGGAACATACCCTGGAGGGTTATGCACTGGCCATTCGCATGGGTGCGGACTACATCGAACCGGATCTGGTGCTGAGCAAAGATGGTGTCCTGATTGCGAGACACGATCACTACCTGAGCACTTCGACCGATGTGGCGAGTCATGCCGAGTTTTCCGGTCGCAAGAAGACCATCGGTGATCGGGAAGACTGGTACACGGAAGATTTCACTCTGGCGGAGATAAAGACACTGCGCGCCATACAGGCGTTCCGGGGTCGCTCCAAGGAGCATGACGGCAAGTATGGAATTCCCACTTTCCAGCAGGTGATCGACCTGGTGAAACGAGAATCCGCTGCCGGCGGACGCAGCGTCGGTCTCTATCCGGAAACCAAACAGCCTGCTTATTTCAAGTCAAAGGGGTTTGACGTTGCCGGTACGCTTCTGGATATCTTGCGCCGGAACAACCTGACGAGCGGTGTGGCCCCCGTTTACATACAGTCGTTTGAAGCGGACATTCTGAAAGAGTTGGCCGAGAAGACCGATCTCCCACTGGTGCAACTGGTAACACCAGACCGGAATGCCGCCGGCAAAACCGATCGAACTCGTTCGAACATTTCCCTTGAGGAACTATCCACCTATGCTGAGGTGGTTGCCCCCACCAAAGCCCTGTTGGTGGCTGAGAACGGCACAGCGACAACATTTGTTGAACGGGCTCACCAACTCGGACTGCGCGTTCATGTCTGGACGTTCCGCAATGACGCCTACCCGACTGAACTGTTCGGCTCCGGCGAGGAGGAACAGATATTCTTCCTCAAGCTGGGTATCGATGCGCTTTTTACGGACTTTCCAGATACCGGTGTTGCTGTCCGCAATCGCCTGTTTCCACGCTGATCAATCCGGCGGATCCTGCACGCCTCGAAGGTCCGGTGGAGAAAACTGAACTGAAACTGAATGACGCGTTTTCTTCACGACAGATTTCAGAGCCTGCTCCGTATCAGCTATTGCTTTGATCTATTTCTCAACCTGGAGGCAATATGAAAACGAAATGGCTAATTATCATGGCTGCTTTGGCGATGGCATCGATACCTGTGAGCTATGCAGCAACTGACGAGCAGGATTCGCAATCCATGAGCCGGGAAGAACGTCGTGCGGAACGGCAGGCAAGAAGAGCTGAATGGGAATCTCTCTCTGAGGAGGAGAAAGAGGCCCGTCGCGCTGAACGGCAAGCGAGGAGAGCTGAATTTGAATCTCTCTCCAAAGAGGAGAAAGAGGCCCGTCGAGCCGAACGGAAAGCTCACTTTGAATCCTTATCTGACGAAGAAAAGCAGGCGCTGAGAGAGCGCCGTAATGAGCGGGGCATGGGAGAACGACGGCAACGTGGTGAACGTGGCCAACATGGGAAGCGAGGGAGAGGTGGCCAACGCGGTAAGCGAAGACAAGGGGGCTAATAGCCCACTGCTCCACGATTCCACTCGATTGGGGGGCAGCACACAAGGTTCGTTAGGATTAGTCTGTTTCCGGCAGGCTAATCCGTTCCTCGCTCTCTTCTTTCTGGTCGAGTATCTGGGTTATCATCAGTCCATGGACGATGAACTCTCAGCCAGTCAGGTCACAGAACTCGAAGGGGTTTTGCAGGAGCTAAAACTGAGTCTCGAAGGTCTGCTCGTGACCACTGAATCCGGTTCAAAACCGATAAAGCTAAAGGACAACGTCGGCCGACTGAGCCGCATAGCGGAAATGCATAATCAGAGCATTTTGCTGGCCAACAGAAACATGACCCAGAATCGGCTGAAACAGGTGATTGCGGCAATCGCCAGAATCAGTAACCATACCTACGGCTACTGCACAGCTTGTGAAGAGCCGATTTCCTTCGGTCGTCTAAAGGCCTATCCAGAAGCAGCCATGTGCCTGGATTGTAAAAGCAAACGTGAGTAGAGCATAAGAAGATAGAGGAGAATCCCCTTGCCAATATCAAAGAAGCTGGCTTTGTCGGCGGAACAGCTGGAAGAAATAATGACTTCTACCTGGAATATGCGCATTGCGACCATTGGTCCTGGTACGCGCATCAACCTCACCCCCATGTGGTTTGGTTGGGGTGGTGGGAAAGTCTTCACGTTCGGCCGCGGTCAGAAAGTGATCAACGTCAGAAGAACTCCTGCGTGTTCTGTCATAGTCGATCGCAATGAGAAATTCCCTGAGCTCCAGGCTGCGATGTTTCAAGGTCATGCTCACGTCCTGGAAAGTGCTGACGCGGAACAAGCGGATCCGGATCTCGAAGCAGTACGATTACAGATGGGCATCAAATATGCAGGCGGCCACGGCGGTCCGGCCCCTGACACCCCGGAACCGAATCGCGCCACAGCCAGAGGCAAACACAACCGCTGGATCGTTTTCACCCCAGACAAGCTAATCACCTGGGACAATTTCAAATTGAACACTCTGCGCAAATCATAGTAACGGCACAACCGCATTCTTCAGAACAGTCTTCAGAACAGGGACATCCACGTTCTTCCATTTCAGTCAGCTTCTGAACAGGACATCCACGTTCCAGTTCAGCTTCAGCGTCCGAACAGGACATCTCAGAACAGTCTCAGAACAGGACATCCACGTCCTGGCTTCAGAGTCAGAACTTCAGAACAGGACATCTCAGAACAGGACATCCACGTCCTAGCTTCAGCGATCCAGAACAGGACGATCCAGAACAGGACATTCACGTTCTCAGTTCAGAAACAGTAGTCAGAACAAGACATCCACGTTCCAGAGGCTCAGAACAGGACATCTACGCTATTCGGGCAAAACAGGACACCCACGTTCTTCAAGCGACCACATCACATCCAAGCATTCATCACTAGAGACACTCGGTTTGGTTAGTTCTGGCAGAACAAACAGAAGTTGGAGCTGATCAGTCCAAGGAGTTACTAACTACGGGTCTGGCCATCCCGGTTTTATCGGTAACACACCTTTGACCGACTCCTAACCCAACATTGCCCAATCTCCGCAGCGTGAGTCCTCAGAGACCCAATCGAGCCGATCGCCCGTTGCCAGTGATTCGGTTTAGGGAGGTGATCACGAAACCAGCTATCAGTGTTCGTGTGGCTGCGTGTCAAACAAGGATGGACATCGGGCGATGTGCCCTGTCTTTGATCGGATTGAGAGTCAGCCGTCCAACGGACCAAACTGACGTAGTCAGTTAGTTCTATTGGATCAAAGGGCATTGAGGGCGATTCGCCATTGAGCGCCACAACAGGTTTATCTAGCGACTGATGATCGAGACGATGGCGCAGAGACGTGAATTCACTCTCTTGGGGATCGTCGGCAATGCCCGCTCGCACTGGATTGAGATCGACATACACCATGCACGCTAGTGCAGACGCTTCATCAAGTAACACTTGTGATCTGAATCGACCTTCCCAGAAGCGTCCGGTGCAGTGGTCTTCTTTGTTCGCCAATCTTGCCAACGGTTCATTGATGAATCGCATAAACCACGACAGGGAACTCAGCCTGGCGCGCAATTCCATTAGCCGTGCTGGGTCGGAGAGGAGCGCCGCTTTGCGGATAGACAAGACATCGTTCCCTTTGTCCTTGGGTAATCGACCGGGACACACCTTAAGCCACTTGTCCGCGATATCGCTATCAGTCCAGGATGCACTTCCGTTAGGGTCAACCTTGAGAACTAGATGATAGTGATTACTCATCACGGCGTAGGCAAACACGGAAATGGAGAAGATACTGGAAAGCTCCAATACGCGCTGCTCTATCCAGGCGCGGCGATGGGTAAAGTCCTGTCCTGTTGATTCATCTACGCCGCACAGCCATGCGCGTCTAACACACCTTGAGTAGACGTGATAGACACCACTGCCTTTGGGATCAACTAGATGGCTTCTTGGATATGTCATGCGATGATTTTACTGTGATGGCGCAAACCAGTGTGTAGGAAAAACAGGAGAGTTACTGATGGGAAAGATCCCGTTATTGGCGCAGAGATGTCTGAATGAAGAATGTCTGGGTGGGTTGGAACGTGGATGTCCTCCTGTATTAGGGATTTCCTATATCGGGGTACAGAACGTGGATGTACTGTACCATCCGGATGTCCATACCAGGCTGTACCTATCGGGGGTACAGAACGTGGATGTCCTGTACCAGTAGGAACGTGGATGTCCTGTACCAGCTCTGTACCAGCTTGGTCATTGGCTCGCATCCACGGCGATCCACCGGTGATCGATCTGATTGGCTCCTCAGTTCTGTCGCTGGTGACCGTTGCGGTGGTCATGGTGATTTCGACCAAGATTTTCCGATATGGAGCATTACATGCCCAGCAGTCCAGATTCCTGGAATTACTGCGCTTGGCTTTGCGGCGGGAACGTTAGTACCGGACGCCGGTGCGACCACAACTACTCACTTCACTGAAATGCCACCATCCACAGCCACCACCTGGCCAGTAATCATACGGGCCCAGTCGGATGCGTAGAATACTGCCAGGTTGCCGATATCTTCAGGGGTCTGTTCACCGCCCAAGGGTGTGGACCTCGCCACCACCGTCTCGAACACCTGCCGAATGGACATATTGGCGAATTCAGTTTGTTGGGCCTTCATATTTGTGGCCAGCATTTCCCACGCGCGGGTCCAGAGCAGTCCGGGACAGATGCAATTGACCCGGATTCGTCTGGCTGCCAATTGCATGGCGTGCGTTTTTGTCAGGTGTACAACCCCGGCTTTGGCAGCGCCGTACGCCGGCAGGCCCGTGGCGGGACCCAGTGCGGCGATGGAGGCGATATTGACGATGCTGCCGCCGTCATTCATCTTCGCCGCGGCTGCACTTGAGGACGAGAAGGTCGTTCTCAGGTTGAACATCAGCTGCGCGTCCCAAGCTGCGTCACTCATGCCGAACAGTGCAACTTCTTCTTCAGGATCGTTAGCATAGTTTACCTGACTCAGCGTGGGGCCGCCGACACCTGCATTGTTTACCAGTACATCGAGGCCACCGAATTTGTCGATGGTTTTGTCCACTGCCTCGTCCATGGCGGCCTGACTGGCGGCATCGGCAACTAGTCCAAGGGCATCGGTCGGCAGTGATGTGGCCGTTTCATCAACGATGGATGCGTCGAGATCAGTTACCACCACCTTGGCCTTCTCATTTGCAAAACAGCGGGCTATGCCAGCACCAATTCCGTTGGGTAGCCCGGCGCCCGTGATTAGGACGACCTTATTTTCCAGATTCATTATCAGCTCCTTGCTCTAAATCCGAGAGTGTACCTTAGGATGCTAACCAGATAAATCGCCTGTCACTCGATTCATTGCTGTCGGAAGAACTGGGCTGCGCCAGAGTTGTGATGTTAGCATCAAGGTCTGCAAAGCGGTGTGAGCAGTGTTGCCCTGATAGAAATCGCCGCTGCCCCCTGGCTGCCGTGGACTATGCTCCCGGAGCGCGGCCTGTGCGGGTGCCTTAAACGGGCAGCATTGATTATTCTCGGGCGACAGCAGTACACTCCAGGACAGGCTCTGCAGGAAGACCGATGCTTGCTCGGCCGCGTTATTGCAGGGAATCGTTACACACCTGGAACTAATGAAAGGAGATAGTTTGCCATGGTTAAAACGCTAGATGACTTAGCTGACCGAACACCGTACGAGAACATCCTCTATGAGAAGGACCCGGAAGATAACCGACTGGTTCGGATTACTCTTAACCAGCCGGAGCGCATGAATGCACTCAGCTACGATTTGCTCATGGACCTTCGTCACGCTGTTATCTGTGGGGAGCGTGATCCGGAGGTCAAGGTACTCATTCTGAAAGGTGCCGGCCGCGCCTTTTCCGCTGGATTTGACCTGGGGCCGCGACCCCAACACACGGAAGGGATAACGCCTCTGATGGCGAACAAGGATCACATCAACTATTACCATCAGGACGTGTGGTTTACCATTTGGGACCTGCACAAACCGGTGATCTCCCAGGTACACGGCTATGCCCTGGCAGGGGCGAGCGAACTTGCCTTCATGTGTGATTTCACCATCATGGCCGAGAATTCCGTTACCGGCTATCCGCCGCTGCGAACCTTCTCTGTTCCTGACACGTTTTATTGGCCCTGGTTATGTGGATTGAAGAAGGCCAAATATCTCAGCATGACGGCCACACCCATCACCGGGAAAGAGGCGGCTGACATCGGCTTGGCTACCATGGCCGTTCCAGAAGAGGAGCTTGAGGAAAGAACGGAGTTGGTGGCCAAGAGACTGGCCATGATTCCAAGTGAACTCCTGTACCTCAACAAATACGCCTGCAACAGAAGCATGGAGATGATGGGCATGCGCACGGCGATGGAGTTTGTCGGCAAGCTGCACGACTATTCCCACACGTTTGAGTCGACCCGTGAGTTTTTCAAAGTCTCCAGTGAAAAGGGTTTACGCGGTGCGCTGGAATGGCGGGATGGTAAGTTTGGGGATGATTATCGGGCGCTGCATAAAAACGCGACTGACAACGGCACCGAATTCAGCTTCCCACAGGCGCTTTCCATGCCGGAAGTCAAAGAGGCCCTGGACAAATTCGAAGCTGAGAGAAAACAGCGAGAAAAAGGCTAGAATCCGGTACGGGTATGAGCGCAGGCGCTGGAGGCTAAGCCACATACAGGGCAGGTCGTCGTGGATAGGATTGGGGTCTCGGTAAGAGAATCAGGCAGGTCAGGTCTGTAATGGTCTGTGCTGCGACGAGGATTGAACTGGCCGCCTTGATTTCCTTACCTATTGGCTGTGTCGCGGCAATCGAAATCAGATATCGAAGCCGATGCACGCAGATAAACCGTGTTTGCTACCTTGCTATCTCAAGAGGACCTTCTCACATGACTGAACCAGTATTACTCATTGAAAAACAAGACGGTATCGCCACCCTGACGTTGAATCGACCGGATCAGATGAACGCGTTATCGTATGAGCTGAGGCATGCACTCGCTGACGAATTCGAACGCTTGCGCAAAGATCGTGACATCGGCGTTGTCATACTCACCGGCGCTGGCCGTGCCTTCTGCGCTGGACTCGACCTGAAAGAGATGGGTAGTCGTGATAATCCCGGTGCAGGTGCTGAGTTGAGCGATCCGCCGCTGTTGATGCGTACGCTACCCCAACCTGTCATTGGCGCCATCAACGGTTACGCCATCACCGGGGGCCTGGAAATCTCACTGTCCTGCGATCTGCTGATTGCTACACCGGAAACACAATTCGCAGACACTCATGCGCGTGTCGGTCTAATCCCGGGCTGGGGTCTGTCGCAGCGCCTTTCCCGCGCCGTTGGCGTCAATCGTGCCAAGGAACTCTCTCTGACCGGAAATTTTCTGTCTGCGCAACGAGCGTACGAGTGGGGACTTGTCAACCGTATCGTGCCACGCGAGGAACTGCTTCCTACCTGCATCGAGCTGGCAAAAGACATGCTTTCCTGTGTGCCCGGTGTGATGCACAAGACGAAAAGACTTATAGATCGGGGTTTTGATCTGGCCCTGGGTGATGCGATGACCTACGAGGTTGAGATCAACCGCCTGCATCACGGTCCGAGCCCCGAAGAAGTCGCCGCGCGCCGACCGGAGGTGCAGGAGCGGGCTCGCGGACAGATCATGTAGTGGACCGTTGATTCAGGTTCTCGAGCCGCTGTCCTGAATCTCTGTCAGAAATGGCGTGATCGCTGCCAGGAATCCAAGGGTGTTTTGCGATGCCACATTGTGACCGCAATCCGCTACGGTTTCGAGGCGAGCGTTTGGCAGCGCACTTACAAATCTCTGCGCTGCATCTGCTGTCAGGACATTGGAGTCGCCGCCGCGAACGACGAGCATGGCAATACTCAACTTCTGGAGCTGTGCCAAGCTCGGGGCACCCAAACTTTCCACCTTCTTTGTATTGTTAGCGTATCGGCGACGATCATTCTTGGTCACATAACGACCATCGGCCCGGCGGATCAGGTTGTACTTGATGGTGCGTTCGATGTGTTGCCGAGACCGGTAGGTATCGTACTTGGCAACTCTGTCCAGAAACTCGTCCAGATCGTCAAATTCAAAATTCTTACCGACAAACTCCCTGATCATCCTGGCGCCAAGCTCATTGACCTCAGGACCTATATCGACCACCACGATTCCCTTTAAGAGCTCAGGGCAATTGTTAGCCAATGCCAGCGTTACCATCCCGCCCATGGAATGACCGATTACGATCGGTGATGTGATCTCCAGTGTCCGCAGAAACGATTCTGCATCCATCGCCATATCCTCAACCGAATAATGCGCACCCCTGTTCCACTCTGAATCGCCATGACCTCGCTGATCCAGGGCAAAGACGTGGTACCGGGAACAAAGATGAAGACTCACCAGATCCCACGAGTGCGATGACTGATTGCTGCCGTGCAGAAGCAGCAAGGGTGGATCTTTTGGGCTGCCCCATTCGAGAAAATGGAAACGTTGATGGCGCATGACGATGTTGCGAGATCTGTAGCGCACGTCTTCACCGTGGCTGATGCCAAGATCTGCAGCACTTTCCTTGAGGTTTTCGAATTCCTCGAGCTCGGTCATATCAAGCGCTGTCAGGGTGTCGCTGAAATGATTTAGATACACTTGGACTCCATATCTGCTAATGATTCATGCTGCAGTCACTCGAACCAGAACTGGCGCACCGCGTCATCGAAGCCGATTTCCACACGGCGTTCGGCATCCAGAATCAACACGGATCGATCCGGAATCGAGTAAGGTGTCCACTCCGGTTCGCCCTCGGCCGAAGGTCTTCCCGTGTGGGCGAAGTTTGCCCAGTACTGCCGCATGGCTGCGCCGAGGTCACTCGGGGGATTCGGTCCAGCTGCAGTTACAAAACCAGGGAAGCTGATCCAATCCCACAAGAACGACAGCTCCATGGCGTGGGTGGCACGCAATTGATCGTCGGACTGATCGTTTTCGAAGGTGCACATCCACGACCAGCATGTCCCGCCCGATTCGGCTGCGGCATCGAGAATGCGCACCATGGAGTTGCGGAACATGGTATCGGTCAATGCATAGACTAACTTCTGCCGTGGGGTAGAGGCCGGGGCGAATTGCTCGTAGGCAGCCATGGCGCGTCTGCCGTCAAAGCCCTCACGCTGGAACAGGTCAATGGCTTCCTGCTCGGTGTACTCGGTGCTACCGACGATATTTGCAAACAAGGTCCCTTCGTGGCGGCAGCCACCACCGAGAAACGGCACGTTGCTTTGTCCTCTGGATCGAATAGTATCGGCGATGGGGCGTGGGATCAGATTGCCATCGATAGCCGGGGAGAACGACACGCTGTCGGGACTGCGTAACCCGAGGCCTGCAGTTGCCGCTGCCTTTGGATCCGGTGCGTTGAGTGCCACGAGTTCTTCGATGCCGGCATTGCGTAACGTCTCCATGCCGTCTTTCAACGGGTCACCACCCAGCCGTTCGATGCACCGGTTGGTATAGTTGGTGTGTCCGTCGCCGACGGGAATGATATCGACGTGGGGACTATGTACCACTGCCTTGTGAAAGAGCCCTTCCGCGCGCGGACAGCCGAGTATCATGGCTGTTGAGGTACCGCCTGCAGATTCGCCAAAAATAAGTACGTTATTGGGATCGCCGCCGAATGCAACGATATTGTCACGTGTCCACTCGAGTGCACAGATCTGGTCGAGAATGCCGTTGTTGACTGACTCATCCAGATCCGATTCGAGGTGTCCGACGTGCATGAATCCGATCGCACCCATGCGATAGTTGATGGTGACGACCACCACGTTATGGTCGCGGGCGAAAAGCCTGCCGTTGTAATGTCGTCCCGATCCAGTAACGTAGCCGCCGCCGTGGATCCAGAACAGTACCGGACGTGTGCCGTCGTCTGCCGCCGGCGTATAAACATTGAGGAACAGACAGTCTTCGCTAGTGGGTTCGGGCGGAAGTTGCATGGCGGCGTTTTCATCTACCTCGGGCGGTGGCTGCGCCGCCGACGGACCGTATTGCATCGCATCGTATTCGTCTGACCAGGATTCAACGGGGACAGGTGGTTTGAAGCGCAGTTCACCTGTAGGGGGTTGGGCATAACGGATACCGCGAAAGACGTCGTAACCGTCGCTGGTCTTACCCCGCACGGGACCAAGGGGTGTATGGATTACGGGCATATCCGCTCCTCTTTTTAATGTGTTTTCAGCAGGTTGTGTCGATACAGCCGTCACCTATCGGTGTACGAGCCGGGAGTCAATGACAGCCGTCCTGCTGCTGTGCCAAGAATAAACCATGTTTTTCCTTACTTGGCAATGTGCAGCGTGATTCGACCGGACCTGCACCTTTGTATTCGGCTGAAATACCGCCGTCATTGAACTTTTGGTCGTTGAGCGATAACTATCAATATATCTCGAAGTCAAGACAGAAGTGATAGAACCCCTCAAAGGAGAACGAGCCATGCACGACTATGAAACCATCCAATACGATGTGGACGGGGTCCTCGCCACCATCACCCTTAACCGCCCGGACAGACTCAATGGCATTACCAATATGATGATGCGCGAACTCTACGAGTGCCTGAACGTAGTCGCCCAAGATGACCGTATCCGCGTTCTTCTCTTCACTGGGACCGGCCGTGGCTTCTGTCCCGGCGTCGATCTGAAGCTCTCCAGCAGCGGCGAACGGCAGAAACCTTTCAGCAAGCAGTGCTTCCACATCACTTCACTCCTCCACGAGATGCCCAAGGTGACTGTCGCAGCAATCAATGGAGCCTGTGCAGGTGCCGGATTCGGTTGGGCCTGCGCATGCGACTTGCGTTACGCCACCGCCAGCGCCACGTTCAACTCGGCTTTTCTGGGCGTCGCGATTTCCGGTGACATGGCAGGTCCCTGGCTGCTGCCCCGTATCCTCGGTGCGACGAAGGCTCGCGAACTCTTCTTCCTGCCAAACAAGTTCGATGCAGCGGAGGCGGAACGAATTGGCCTCGTCTTGAAAACGTTTGCCGATGAGACATTCCGCGACGATGTCAACGCGATTGTGGAGCAACTCGCCAAGTCAGCACCTTTGGCCATCTGTGAGATGAAGCGCAACTTCGTCAACGCAGAGAACATGCCACTGCGCGACTACATCGAAGTGGAGACGGAGCGGCATAGTCGCACCGGTTCGAGTGCTGACTGCCGTGAAGCATTTCTGGCGTTCGTTGAGAAGCGTGAAGCTAAATTCCAGGCGCTTTAGGTAGAGACTCGACCGACTCAATCCAGTGTGTATAGATTATCTCAGCAGCAATCGCGACAGTTCGCGCTGTCCGGCGCATCAGTGGCTAATGCGGGAGTCAGTGCCGGGCACTTGAGGGTATACTAAAGAAGGTGCCCCCAAGGCTCCCAATCAATCCACGCCAGGCTTATAAGTTGCCCCCGTACCCCTGGGGCTGACCAAAACTCATGACTGAAGCAGATCGCGTCACGCGAGTGGTACACGGACTGCAACCCCTGGTGCAGATCAAGGGCCAGGTCATCCCTCGCTACAACATTCTGGATAGGATGCAGGCATTGCGTATTCCGGGATTGAGCGTTGCAGTGTCCAACCGGGGAAGGGTGGAGTGGGCGAGAGGATTTGGCCTGGCCGACGTGCCGACGGGGCGAACCGTCACGCCTGATACGCTCTTTCTTGCCGGCTCGGTCAGCAAGCCGGTATCAGCTCTTCGCGTTCATCAGTTAGCGGAAGCCGGCATCGTTGACATGGATGCGAATGTCAATGACTACCTGACAAGCTGGCAGCTTCCTGATAACGAATTCACAGAGTCGGAGAAGGTCACTCTGAGGAGGATACTGAATCACACAGCCGGTCTGACTGTATGGGGGTTCCCTGGCTACCCGCGAACCGACGTGATCCCGACAACGGTGGAGGTCCTCGACGGCAAAGGCAATACGCCGCCGGTTAGGGTGTTCAAGAAACCTGGCGAGAGCTGGCTATACTCGGGTGGCGGGTACACCATCATGCAGCTGTTAGTATCCGATGTGGAGCGAACCCACTTTGCATCCATCATGCGCAAGCACATTCTCGATCCACTGGGTATGACGGGAAGTACCTTTGAAAATCCACTGCCGGACAAGTACCACGCCGGTGCCGCGACGGGCTATCACACGAATGGCGACGAAGTGGAAGGCAAGTGGGTCGTCTATCCGGAGATGGCTGCAGCCGGCCTTTGGACCACTCCTTCCGAGTTGATCCGCTATGCCATTGAAGTGCAAGGGATCGCACAGAACCAAGTCGATGGAATTGTCAGGCGCGAGACCGTTGCCAACATGCTGACCGCCGGCATGAACGGGAGCGGCCTTGGGCCGGTGATCGGCGAACACACGTTTGGACACGACGGCGGCGATCAGGGCTTCGTGACCAAACTCGTGGCTTGGCGGGAGTTGCCAATCGCCGCTGTAATCATGGTAAACACGGAGAATACTCAGATCATCGATGAACTCATGCTGTCCATTGCTGCTGAATACAGTCTGCCGGGATTCGAGCCAATCACAAAATCCGTGATCGATATGTCGAAAGCGGATCGACGCCCATTCACAGGCACATACAGCATACCCGATCGTGGTGAAATCGAGGTCAGGCTGTCGGATGATGGGCTCGAGGTACCCCCAGGTCTCTATCCTTCAGCAGTCCACTTGCTTCCTGAATCGCCCACCACCTTCTTCGAGACAACCCACGGAACCACAATCACGTTCACCTATGCCGGTGGCGAGATTGCCGGCTTTGAAGGCCCCGGGATGAGCGGGACCAAGGTACCGTAGAACTCAGGTATTGACGAGTGCTCCTGCCACCTTGGCAGCGAGGGGGCCAGCGACCCGGTCCACCTCGTCCAGGCTGGTATGACCTTGTTTGACCTTCCTCAAGGCAGACTGCATGATGTTATCGAAGCCTGCGCGCTGACATTCTTCTGCAATCTGGCTGGCGTTGCCGCCCTCCATGATGACCCGTGCGATCTCGGGGGTGATCTTCACTACTTCGTGGATCCCCACTCTTCCCTTGTAGCCCCCTGAGCACTTGTCGCAGTCGCCCGGGCCGAAGATCTGCAGGCCCCCGTCAATGTCCTTTTCCGAGAACCCCGCATCGATCAGGGCGTTCTTCGGTATGTCGAGAGGCACCCTGCAGGCCGGACACAGTCGTCTGACAAGGCGCTGCGCCGTGACCAGGCTGACCACCCTTGTTAGGCTGAATGCGGACACCCCCATTCCCCTGAGATGCATCAGCGTTTCTGGGACGCCGTTTGTTTGCATAGACGAGAGTACCAAATGGCCTGTCTGCGCCGCCTTGATGGACAGGTTAGCAATCGCCAAATCTCGTATCTCACCCACCAGCAGGATGTCCGGATCCTGCATCAAGCAGGATCGTAGTGCAGACTCGTAATCAAGTCCCACCTTAAGGTCCACGCAACACTGGTTGACGCCATCGAGGTTGATCTCGACAGGATCCTCCACCGTGTATATCTCCAATTCCGGCTTGTTGAGGAGAGTGATGCCCGTGTACAGGGTAACGGTCGTACCGCTGCCGGTAGGCCCGGTAACCAATAACAGCCCGGCCGGCTTATGCAGTGCCTCCAGGAATAGCTTCTTTTGCCCCCGTTCAAAGCCGAGTGCGTCCATGCCAATCCGGACGCTGCTGGTATCCAGGACCCGCAGACTGATCTTTTCACCAAACAACACCGGCAGCGTATGGACCCGGAAATCGATCGCCCGGGATTCGGAGATCTTTACCTTGATGTGACCGTGTTGCGGGACGCGACGTTCGGCGATATCGATCCCGGACATCACCTTTAGCCTTGCCGCGATCCGCGGTCCCAGATCGACCGGCGCCTGCTTAACTTCGTGAAGTCTGCCTTCGGTTCTGAATCTCACCCGGTAACTATTCTCAAAGGGTTCGAAGTGAAGGTCGGATGCCCTGGATTCGATAGCATCCGTCAGCAACTTGTCGACCAGGCTGATCACCTGCCTATCTTCGTCAGAAACAATTGTGCTATTCGAGTCCATCTCCGCTACCGCCTGTCGAAGTGCATCCCAGCTGTCGAAACCGTAGTCCATCGCGAGAGCATGCTGCACTTCTTGAAGGGTTACAGTGGCTGAGAGAATCTCTTGGTCGGAGTCGTCTTCGAACTTCGTCAGGAGTTTCAGCGTGCCACAGGCACTATCTTGACCTGACTTGTGTGCTTTGAGGATATCCTTGGCCTGGTTCTTAAGCTGCTCCAGGCTGGGATTGTTGGGCAGTGCATTGGTCATGATGACCTCCTTTCCTATCGCCCGGCGCCTGCAATCACGGACAGAAAGAAGGTTCGAGTATAGGAACCAAGTGAAGGTGGGCTCAGTCCTTCCCGCAGGCGAGGAGGCGTCCTTCAGACACATCAGCAAAGCTTATGACGTTGAGGGGAGCTGGTCAAGCAATCGCCCCACTTTGGCGATGATCTACGCCGAAATCGAAAACTTTGCTCTTTGTCCGGTTTTGGTCGAATGGAGGCACTTCGGACCTCAGCCGTACCGCTTCGGACCAGACCGGTCAGAATCTAATTCTTGAATTGATATGCAAATCGCTCGATGTCTTCACAGAACCTGCTCGCAACGACTCTTTGCGTTTCCTGTGTGTAATAGTCAGTGTAGTTGACCGAACTTGCGGCGACTTGCAGACGAGGCAGAACGGTTTGGGAAGGTAATCCGATTGTTTCAGCGACGTGCCTGAAATCGTCCTGCAGATTCTCGTACCGACCCACAAAGTCGATCGCTACGCCACCCAAGTCATCTGTTAGGTACGGGTGTTGAGATCGAAAATGTTCGTCTGCATCAGCATCCGGGATCGAAGCCACTGCGTGGACGAAAGATTCGAACGACATACCTGCCGTGAACTCGTCGAATGTCGCCAGACAGTGCGCCACACCCGAGCTTGAAAAGCTCGTGAAGCCACCGGCCTCGTGACGAATCTTGTCCCGATAACAGGACACCATTCGATCCCACGGATTCCTCACAAACGCGAACGTATACAGGCCCGGATACAGTCGCTTTCCGTCGTGGATCGATTCAGGCGGCCGAGGAAACTCCAGTGCATGTGGGTTACCGCCAACCGCCTGTAGATCAAGCTTAAGAAGTAACGCAAATGTGGCCTTCAGGCTTGAGGAAGCGACCTTCGCAATGTCGATATACACAGCGCGGTGGGGCGGCAGATATATGCTGAATTCAGGTCCTAGCATGCAGTTCTCGCGAACGCTTTCAATGGCTCACCAGCACCTTTTCAAAACCCATCGGCATCGGTAACACCCTTTTGCTGGGAAACGAGCTCGTATTATAGGGTCCAGCAGGAACACTTCTGGCCTTTTTCGGACGTGATATATGTCATGGAAAAAAGCCGTTCACAGCCGGTCTCATGCGTCGATCAATCGGCTATGTTCCAACTGTCAGAGACGGTTTTGTCCTACCGGATGTTTTCAGGGATCAAGACCTTCAATGGGGCGATAGTAGGGTTTGTCACCCAGCGACTGGTATTTCCGTGCCCAATTTGGACCCGCTTCGGCGGGGGTAAACGACCAGTCCTGTCTGTGGTAGTTCCAGCTGTCAGGATTCAACTGCTGTGCTTTTGCCCAGTACTTGTCCGCCTTTTTCGCATCGCCCTGCTTGTGGAAGTAGACACCCAGCTTGAAGTTCGGCTCCGCTAACGCCTGCTGTTCGGTGCGAGCTAATTCCGGGACGGAGTTGCCCTTGGCATAGACACTTTCGGCTCCCTTTCGAACCCAGTCCGTCACCATCGGGGCATAGTCATTCCGACCGAATTCGAACTCACCCATCTTGTGGGTTTCTGCGTATGCACCCTCATCGATGCGAATCACCTGACCTGTTTCATCGATCCATACAGCGGACGGTACGTTCACGAGGTTATAGAGCGAGCTGATGGTGTGGTTTTCGTCGACCAGCGTGACGAAGTCGGCTTTGGCACGGTCGTACCACTGCCTGGCGACTGCCTCGCCGCCGGTATCCTGTGCAGCGGCGATGACGACGAAGTTACTATTCTGTAGTTCGTTATAGACAGCTTGCCAACCTGGCAAGTCAAAACGGCATCCTCACCAGGAAGCCCAGGTGATAAGCAGCACCTTCATATCTTTGAATTGTGACAGGCGCACCGGTTTGCCGTCCTTATCCAACAGCTCAAAGTCCGGCGCCACGCGTTGTCTAACGAATTGGTTACGGGTGGCCGGAATGTCGCCAAAGCTCCATACACCAGCGTCATGATCGACCGCATAGGCTTGGCTCAAGCGCCGGGCTAATTCTGTGACACTCAACCAACCCTGACCCCGCCGCGTGACGTACAGCGCGCTGTCTTCAGATTGTTTAATGGGCACGCAGATATCATCCAGGCAGGCACCTTCCTCCTTCAACTCAAACCCGTTGATCTCGGTAAGCTGACTGGTCGCAACCCAGAGATCGTTGGGATCGGCTAAAGTGGTGGCAACCGGAATCGCTCTGTCCTGGAAGAGTACGGTTGGGGTTGGAGGAGAAGTTGTTAGAGGGCCTGCCAGTGCCGCGAATGCGTAAGGCAGCCCAACGAGCAACGCTAGATATTTCATCAGGGTCTCCTGTGCGTTATTTTTCACGCATTCTAGAATCTAGTATCGATACATGCCAGCATCCTGCGCTCGGTTGCCGCAGATTGACGACACATCAACGCCAGGGCGGTCAGGCTGTTGACTACTGGGAGTCAGGTGTTGCCAACGAGGATGGGGCCAGTCTATGATCCCAAGCGAAAGTTCGTTGCTCTTTCACTCTTGAATCCACTGACAGGTGCCACGGTGAAGAGAATCTCTGTTTTTGTGGACGTACAAAACATCTATTACACCACTCGCCAGGCATATGGGCGCCACTTCAATTACCGCAAGCTTTGGCAAAGGTTAAGCGATGCGGGAGAGATTGTTGCGGCCACAGCGTACGCCATCGATCGTGGCGACGACAATCAGCGTAAGTTTCAAAATACCCTCAGACAGATTGGCTTCACGGTAAGACTCAAACCCTTTATCCAGCGCCGCGACGGCTCCGCCAAAGGAGATTGGGACGTTGGCATTACGATCGACATTTTGCAGTCAGCGACAGACGTCGATACCGTCGTGTTGCTGTCCGGGGATGGCGATTTTGATCTCTTGCTGAAAAAGATCAGAGAGGACTACGGCGTTACGGCGGAAGTCTATGGCATGTCGGCACTCACGGCCAACTCGCTCATTGACGCCGCCAGCATCTATCATTGCATCGATGAGGATTTATTGCTGTAGCAACTGTACTGCTGTCAATCATCGGTTCAGACAGTTTTATGGGATAGCACTAATCCTCACCAAGTCGTTCACTCCACAGCCGGAGGTCTCCGCTGCATTGGCGAAGCTGCGTGCAATTCGAAGATTGCCTGCCCAGTTGACGAAGCCAACCCAATCCCCTCGTGGTACATCCGAATAGGTGGTTGCGAAGGTCACCTCGAACGATTTGCCCTTGCAACTGAACAAGAACTTATCGCCCTTTCCCAGTGCCGCACCGATGACCAACGACTCGGTAATGTCTGTATCAAGATTTCCGTATCCGCCTTCAACTTCAATGACCTTACCTTCAACCGTGCCGGCGTTATTGGTGATGCCGCCCGATTGGCAAGCCGTGATAGTTAGAACACTCATTAGAAGGAGGATCACCTTCCAGCATTGATCAGTTGGCACCATCATATTCCTCACCAGACGTCTAATTTGCGGGCCGCGCCATTATAAGACAGAATGGGGCCCGCGACGATAGTCGCGCAAGGCCTGGCCTGTCGTGGGGGATGCAGTCAGTTTGACGATGGACTGGTCAGCAAGATTCGAGCGAATGAACATACTATGAGCTATTACAAATTCTTAGGCTGTGATGTCATCTATCGGGAGGCCTGTTACCTGACCGCCACCTGTCCACACAAAATCGACGTTGGCTTTCTCCCCAAGGGACTTCACGATCTGGAAACTCGGAATATGGTGGAGCAACTGCAGGCGGCTGTCGATGAGATTTCAGCGTCGGACAAAGCATACGAGGCTATCTTATTGGGGTACGCCCGATGCAATGACGGGCTTGTGGGTGTGCAAGCGCGAGACATCCCGTTGATCCTCCCCCGGGCCCACGATTGCATCACGTTCTACTTCGGTTCCCGTCAAGCCTATAGAGAGTATTTCGACAACCACCCTGGAACCTATTTCGAAACCACCGGTTGGATGGAACGTGGCAACCTGGAAGATGGCAGCCGTCCCGCCTATTCCCAAGAGGGGGTCATGGCGAAACTCGGGCTTACCGATTCTTATGAAGAGATGGTGGAGAAGTATGGCAAGGACAACGCCGACTATATCATGTCAACCTTAGGCGATTGGCGAGAAAACTACAGCAGACTGCTGTATCTGCAGATGGGCCCGGCTAATGAGGATCGATTCATTGAGCAGTGCCGCCAGACGGCCACGAAAAGGACGTGGGAATTTGAAGTTCAAGAAGGTAATTGGACCCTGCTGGAGAAGCTCTTCTATGGCAAATGGGATGAGGACTTCCTGGTCGTGCCACCGGGGAAAAGGATTGCGGCCTGCAACGATGAGGCTATCGTGAAATTGCAGGACTGAGTGCGATTAGCCAATATCATTGAGGTGAACATTCTGATGCGGCGGCAGGATCTAACTGTTGTACGGATTCTCCGCACCTTCGTTAAACCGTTTAGCATCCAAAAGAACGCATCGTCCCGTCGCTGCAGGTAGGATTCGGATACCGACGTTAGGCCATCGTTAATAACTCTCGATCGCCGAAAAATACTCTTCAATCCTGGCAAGATGACCGTCAACGTCTGTGTGGCCGGCGTTGTGCGTAGCGATCGCCATATGGGTTGCGCCGATCTTTCGCCATTTGTCGGCATGTCGCTGCCAGCGATCAGGATTGCCACCGGCGTATTGGGCTTGGGCCTGAATGCCAAAACCGTCCCAAGGCAGCCCAAGTGCTTGCCGGTGCGTTCGTAGGGTGTCGATAGCTAAGGCAGCATCGGGTGTGGGCCCCATCAGTGGAAACCAACCTTCGCCCAGTCTGGCGCAGCGTTCCAGCAAGATTGGCGCTCCGCCGCCAAACCAGATCGGGATGGGTTGTGAGGGGCGCGGGTTGATACCGGCACGTGGCACTCGGTGGTATGCGCCTCGGTAGTCCAGTGACTCTTCCAACCACAGTCGACGCAACAGATCGACCTGTTCTTCCTGACGTTTACCACGATTAGTGAAATCCTCATTCAGCGCATCGTACTCCACCTTGTTCCACCCAGTACCGATACCAAGCGTTAGGCGATTATTGGACAGCACAGCCACCTCGGCTGCCTGCTTGGCAACCAGTGCCGTTTGCCTCTGGGGCAGGATCATAACTGCACTGACAAACTCAATGGTCCTGGTGACGGCAGCGAGAAACGCGAAGGTAGTAAAGGGTTCGTGAAAGGCAACACCCTTGTCGTATGGCCCGGTAAATCCACCTTCGCGATTCGGATCCGCTCCCAATACGTGGTCGTAGAGGAGCAGGTGGGTTGCACCCAATGCCTCTGCGCCCTGAGCGTAGCGAATGATCGCGTGGGGGTCAGTACCAATCTCGTTGTGCGGTAATACAACACCTACCTCCATAATAATCCTGCCCTGAAGAAACTTGGAAAACTTGGGGACAGTTTACTTAATTCCCGATGAATTACGTAAACTGTTTACCGTTAGACGGATGAGTTGCGGCATGCCAATCCATGTGCCAACAACAGTATGCAGGGAAATGATTGTGTTTTTGCCACTGTTTCAGCCTCGATTCAGGACATCCACGTTTTCCCAGGACAATTCAGGGGCGATTCAGAGCAGTCGATTCAGGACATCCACGTTTTCCTGGCCCGTATCTCTTGTTTCTTGTATTTCTGTCCCCTGGAACATGGATGCCCCGTATTGGAGATGCTGGAACATGGATGTCCCGTATTGGATGATCAATCGGTGGATCTCAGTGATTCTGGACTGACAAGATCTCTGCAGAACTCGAAGGAGGCAACGCAAAACTTTGCCGAACCCCCAGCCGCAAACAACTTGTCTTGCACCCCGTTCCAGTTGTACGCTGTTCCCAAAGTCACGGTATAAAGCCCATCATGAAGCAGCTTCCAATTCTGATCCTCTGCGCTTTCCTCACAGCCTGTTCTGATTCGAATCAACAGGTCGATAGCACCGCGGCCCAAGCAAGCATATCCTGGTTTGACGGCAGCGTTACAGAGGCGTTTGCCAGTGCTAAGAGTCTCGACAGACCGCTGTTCCTATACTGGGGTGCCGTCTGGTGTCCGCCTTGCCAGGAAATTAAACATACCGTGTTCAAGAGCAGGCGATTTATTTCTCAGACAGAATCTTTTGTCCCCGTTTACCTGGACGGTGATACCGAAAAAGCGCAGGCGCTGGGTGAAAAATTCGGCGTCAAAGGTTATCCAACGATGATCGTCTTCAATCCGGAAGGCCGGGAAGTGACGCGCATTCCGGGAGGGATTGATATCTCACGATATAATGACGTGCTGGAACTGAGCCTGAATTCCATAACGCCGACCGCCGATCTGGTGAAACGAGTCGTGTCTTCACCTGAAACGATTACCGAAAGTCACTTGAAGCAATTGGCGTTCTATTCATGGGGGCAAGATCATACCGCACTGCCGAGAGACTATTCGCCTGAGCTATTTCTAGCCATGTCAGAACTGGCCGGAGACGAAGTATCCAAGGCGCGCCTTTTCATGCAATACCTCTATGAAGTTGCGTCTGCCCACGAGACTTCAAGCGGCGATCCAGACGCCGATAACGAGGCAGATCCGAAGCTTGAGTTGGTCGCGGGGGCAGGCGAGAAGGTGAACAAGATACTCGACTCCGACGACCTCATCCTGGCCAACTGGGACTCTCTGGCCTACTACTCAACTGAGTTATTGCCTCACATTGCAGCAGGGGAAACTCGTGTAACGTTAGAAGATAAATGGCAAACGAGATTGAAGGCGCTCTCGGACCATGAGTCCCTGTCAGTTGCCGAGAGATTGGCCGGAATTCTACCGAGCCTTGAGCTCTACTTCCTCGACGATGAGGACAGGCCCCTGGATCCTGAACTGATACAGTGGGTTCTGGAGGCGACCCATTCTGCCGACAGCGTGACAAAGAATTCCTTTGCCCGGCAGAGCGTCGTCAACCAGATAAACCATGTTCTGCAGGCCTCCCATCTGATGGATGAGGCCAAAAACTTGCTGCTCCGCGAAATAGAACGCTCGCCATCGCCCTATTACTTTATGAGCAGCCTCGCCTCAATCGCCGAGAAACAGGACGAGAATGTGGTGGCACTGGATTGGCGACGAAAGGCCTATGAAAATTCCGTAGGTAGCGCTACTAGATTTCAATGGGGGGCGAATTATGTGAGGGCAGTCATCCGCCTGCAACCAGACAACGAAATACTGATTCAGACCACCGCTATTGCGCTGCTGGATGAATTGCAGTCCAACTCTGATGTATTCGCCGGTCGCAATTTCCGGGTATTAATGTCCCTGAACCAACAACTGAATTCCTGGCAGGCGGAAAGAGGGCCAACACTATTGGCCGAATTTAAGACGACGATCGATCGACGCTGCCAGGAACAAGAAAAGGGTAGTGTTAAAGCAACCAACTGCGCCACTTTGGAATCCCAGCGAAGCGATATTTCCAATCCAGTGAGGTAGCGGAGATCTTGCAGGCATATCCACGCCTGCATAATCACAGATTTCGGCAACCAGATCCGAGTAAAGAATGTTTAGACCGAAGACAGGATATCGCTTGCCGACATCCCCCTCGCGTAGTCGTTTGGCCAGGAATGACGCGAGGTCCCGAACGTCGACGATGTTGATGCCGGATTCTATGATAACCGGTATATCACCGCTTATGGTGCGAGGCACAAAGCAATTGTGCAGTGCTTTGCAGTCCCAGGGGCCCAAACATACGGATGGATTGAGAACCAAGAAGCGAAGACCCTTGGCGCCATACTGGAAGACCATGTTTTCCAATCGGCTCTTCATCACATAGTAGGGATGTAGTTTTGTCAGATACTTCGAGGACAGCTTTCTGGGAGTAGTGTATTCACCATCCAGAGTAACGTGAGAACTGATGTAGACAAATCCCGCTCCTGACGCGGCAACATTGTCGAGAAGCCTGCGCATTCGATTCTCTGCATCCTGGAGCATGACTTCACTGGCAAAGAACGACTGAAGATAGGGTGCAGCCGCATCCACCACCCAGTCGTTTTTGCCAATCAATTGCCCCAGCGACTCAGAGGTGTCGATGTCAAGCTGAATCAACTCAGTATCGAGATCAAGGAGATTTGGATAAAACCTGGTCCCGCGGATTACGCCGGTAACAGCATATCCCTGCTGCTGGAATTCCCGGCAGATCGCGTTACCGATATGGCCACCGGCTCCCAAGACGAGTGCTTTTGTCATGCCTCTACGGTAATCATTGGTCTCGTGCTGGTCCTTCCTCGCGATCTCAGAGGCCTTCAGTCAGTGAGACGCCCGTATTGTTCAACTGGCCAACGGTTCACGGTTCTCAACGAGTCTGGCAAACCGGGAAAAGTAACTCTCGGACAACCTGTTGGCTGTTACCCTCATAATTCCGGATCCGGGCTTTAGGAGCTTGCTGTCCTGGGCGATCTCTATCACACAATTTAGCCGCGTGTGGCTTTTGTTCCCCCCCAGACCGTAGTCCAGTCTCACTCTGGCAACACCCCAAGTATAACCGATCATATTCGCCTTCCCCGCACCGATCATGGTATAGGACCGAGGCGGATCAAGGTCCATCAACTCGATGTTGCCAACGAACCTGGCTGCTATTGGTCCGACGTGACCGTCGATAAGAAGAGAAAATGCGGTGCCGGAAATTATGTCCACAGCTCTGCATCCCCGGATGCACTCTTTGACGACCTCTGGATCTATCAGAGCGTTCCAAACAACATCCCTGGGTAACGCTATCGCACGTTGTTCAACAATTTTCAGCATCAAAAACTGCCATGGTTGCCCGACCGAGAATACCTGCTTATTATATGCCCATGGAGAACTAATCCAGCTCCGAGCGGCTCATCCATAGGTTACCTAAACCAGCAAGGTTTGCAACTATCGGTTGATACCGGTCCAGACAAGAATAGAGATCGAAGGAGGATCAGAATGCATGCTGTGATCACCGGTGCATCTACTGGTATTGGCAGAGCTTTGGCGGTCCAGTTTTCAGATGAGGGATTCTCGGTGACGCTGGTGGCCCGAAGAAAGCATCTCCTGCAGCAGCTAGCGGCCGAACTGAGGGGCAAGTCTCACGTTTCCCAATGCGACCTCACCAATCTCGAGCAATGCACCGATTGGGTCGACAAAGCGCAATCGAAGTTGGGTCCCATCGACGTGCTGGTGAACAACGCCGGGGACTACCTCGCTGATTCAGTACTGGATGTGTCGAACTCGAGAGCCGAGGACTTGATGAAGGTCAATCTGCTGGCGCCGATGCGCTTGGTCCGAGGAATTCTGCCTTCGATGCTCGAACAAAAAGTCGGTGTGATTGTTAATATATCGAGCTTGGTCTCATTTTGCCCTGCGCCTTACATGGTCGACTACGGTGCTTCCAAATCAGGATTGGCGACCTACTCGGAGTCTTTGGGGGCAGAGCTCAAAGGGACGGGCGTTCACGTGGTCACCGTCTATCCGGGTCCTGTTTCGACCTCCATGGAACATGCCGCCAAGGGAAAGCTGAGTAGCCCTGTGGCACAGCTTCTGCCAACTGGGAATGCTGAAGAATTGGCCTTCAAGATTCTCCAGGCGGTTCGTGCACGCACGACGCGTGTGATCTACCCCAGAGTTTACGAAACGACCAGGATGTTCGGCGTCCTCAGTGAGTATCTGTCCCTCAGGTTTGGCCCACGACCTAAAGCATAGTGTTTCAAGGGTGCGTTCCCTGGCCCCAGATCATTCGCTCTTACGGACTTTCATGGTTGGGGTCCGAGGCAGGCCGTCAGCAAATTCGATGTAGCGGGGTATTATAAACCTGGGCATGCGGGGTATGAGCCATTGAATCAAGTCTTCTTCGCTGAGCGAACTGTCTGCTGATTTCACCACTACGGCCTTGATCTCTTCATTGGCGCCTGGCTCCGCCGAACTCTTGACGGCAATCGCTGCCGACTGAAGGACGTCGGGATGCTCATTGATTAGGCCTCGACCTCGAAGCTTGAGATGTTTTCTCCGCGACGACGAATACAATCTTTGAGGCGATCGATGAAGAAGTAGTTCCCTTGCCATCGACAATAAACGCGTCGCCCGTGTGGAACCACCCATTTCTCCAGGCTTGCGCTGTCGCATCAGGATTGTTGAGGTAGCCGGCATTCATCGTCCATGGTGCGTCCGCACGCAGAATCAGTTCGCCTGGGTACCGTCTGCTACCGGGTGATCATTCTCGTCGACTACCCTGGCCTCATAACCTGATCGCAGTACACCACAGCTCATTCGTCCCTCAGAGTCATAGACCGCTGCATCCCAAGTGCTAAATGTGATCGGACAACTGACCTCCGTTATATTGAAACAGGCAATGCGGCGGCAGCCAAATCGTTCCACAAAGCGTTCCGCGTAAGACGACTTCTGCGGTGCCAACACATTCTTTAAGGGTCTCTCAGTATCGCTGTCATCGACTGGATCATTCAACCAGCTCGGAACCACCCCACCTGTTGTCACACCATACTTCAGATACTCATCGCCGAGGCTGCTAGCTAGCACTGATAAACGGTCGCATGACATGACTGCCACCTACCAAGGCAGCCATGTAGGGGAATACCTTGGCGCCGACATGATAGGTCGGGCCGGGATTGTAGATGACGTCCTTGTCATTCAGATCCGCCATCGGATAGGTGCCCGTGGCCATGGCATGTATCTGCGCCCAGGGCAGCCTGACCGCCTTGGAGGGACCGGTAGTGCCGGAAGTGAAGAGGATCGCCATTATGTCCCACGGTGCAGGTATGGCCAGACTAGATAATGGCGTGACATCCTGCAAGAACTCCTTGCCACAGATGGCTCTGAAACGAGACGCCGCCGATGACTCCCCATCCAGTATTATCACCTGCTCCAGATAGTGCAGGTCATCCTCGATGGCAAGCAGACGATCGAAGTACTGCGCCAATACCAGCATGGTCCGCGCTTGTGTGAGATTCAGTGCATGAGCCAGCAGTGCGCCACGATAGTCCACGTTAATCGGCGCCTCTATGGCGCCGATGGCAGCCAGTCCCAGCCATCCAAGCATCGACTCGATGCTGTTGAGCTGCATGGTAACGACGTGATCGTGTCTCGCCACGTGGATTCGTCGATAGGCCGCGGCCCACGAAGCAATGTCGTTTACAGTCTCCTGTTAGGTCAGTGATCGGTCATCGATGTCAGTGACGAAGACCCTGTCTGGTCACGTTTTGGTTTGATCAAGCAACGTCTTGATCAAGCTGACATCTGGTGTTTGCACGTTTCACTCCTTGACGCTTTCGAGAAGAATTAACCACGTTTCCCTGCAAATGGCATCCTTCACCCCCCAAATGGGAGTGCGCCGAGGATCATCCGCAGTGCAAAACCTTGCCGTGACCAGTGGTGGTTTAAGGCGGTCGTCGCTCCGAACACGCCCATGCAGCGGGAGCAGACACCGGAGGACATCGGCCGGGCAACCGGGCAGGCTTTGTCTATTGACGGCGGCCAGGTGATCTGTATTCAGTGTGCTGTCCCGCAATTCACTGACCGGGACTGTTACGCATTGCCGGGAACAGACTATGCCGACCGAACGATGACCACTTAGTTGCGTGACGACACGCTAGTTTGGTTGTGTTGCATCAGGAACGCCGAAATCTCACTGCTCAGTCCGATCAGGATATGGCCGGCATCTTCGATCAGGTTGATCGTTGCGTGGGGCAGCAAAGCCTTTATGCGCTCTGCAGTTTCGACGGAGTGCAACATGACATCCCGCCTGCCAACAGCCAGGTAGGTGGGCATGGTCAGGCGCTGCAGATCACTGTCTAAAAAGCGTGGCAGACTACCCATACGGGGCTTGAAGTTGTTGAAAATCAGTTGCGTAAA
>JASMJM010000083.1 GCA_030749725.1 Pseudomonadales bacterium
AGGCCGTTGCGCTTGAAATGAAAAAAACAGGCTAGGGATATGTGATGCCGACGACTTTCAAGCCTTTGCTACCCGTCAAGCTCATATTTCCGACGGCGGCGGTCTCAATGTGATTGCTCCACCATTCCATAACCGATCTGCGACGTTCGAGGTAATTGGCGCGGTTGTAGGCGTTGCGTACCTCATTATTGCCGATATGGGCAAGGGCGGCTTCGATTACATCGGCATCAAAGCCTTCTTCATTCAATATGGTGCTGGCCAGTGAGCGCATGCCATGCGCCACCAGTTTTTTGTGGAAGCCCATACGTTTCAACGCCATATTTGCGGTTGCAGGGTTGGCGTGTTTTCTAGGGTCACGATCGGAGGGGAAAACATAAGGGCTTCGGCCACTAATCGGTTGCATGAGTTCCAGCATTGCAAGGCATTGGCTTGTGAGCGGGACACTGTGTTCCTTTTTCCGTTTCATGCGTTCGGCTGGAATCGTCCATATGGCGGCTTCCAAATCGATTTCGTCCCAACGCATGCCAGCGGCTTCACTGGGCCTGACCATAGTGTGTAATTGCCATTCAATGAGGCAGCGGGTGGTGTACTTGATGCTCGCAGTGGTTAGGGTGCGGAGCAAAACATGCAGTTCCTCAGGTTTGAGCGTGGGTAGATGTTGTTTGACCGGGTTCTGGAATGCTTGCCTGATACCGGTTAGCGGATTGCTGTCGATTATTCCGGTATTGACGGCGTAAACCATGATTTCATTCAGTCGTTGGCAGAGACGTTTGATGGTCTCAAGGCTGCCTTTGGCCGCCACTGGCTTCAGGGTATCAATGGTCTTGATCGCGGTGATTTTATGAAGTGGCAGTTTCCCCATGTTGGGGAAGACGTGCAGTTCAAGTGATCGCCAGGTGTCTGTTGCATGTTCTGCGGAAATATCACCCTTCTTGATTTCCAGCCATTGGGCCGCGACGTGCTCCAGCGTCTTGCTGTGGGCTTCTTTACTGGAGCGGCTTTGCTCATCCCTGTGATCCTTTGGGTCAATTTGTTTGGCCAGCAGTTTGTGAGATTCAGCACGTTTATCGCGTGCTTCGGCCAGAGATGTCGTCGGGTAGGTGCCAAGACTCAGAGATGTGCGTTTTTTGGTGTAAGGGCGATAGTAGTTGAAAATCCACAGCTTGGAGCCGTTGGGCTTGATCCTCAGCGCCAGACCGCCGCCATCGACCAGGTTAAATTCCTTATCTTTAGGCTTGGCTTGCTGAACCTCAGTATTGGTGAGTGGTTTGGTTGTTCTTGCCATCTTTAGTAACACTAAGTTTGGTAATAGAGAGTCAATGTTACTATGCGTGTTACTAAAAACCTAAGATTTCACTAGACGCTGTAGGAAGTCATAGGCGTTAAACCCCCCATAAAACCTTATTGTATTGGGTATAGTGGGCGATCGTGGGTTTTAAAAAACCCCTGTGTTGGTGGAGGCGGCGGGAATCGAACCCGCGTCCGCCAGTACTCTACCTTCGGCTCTACATGTTTAGTTTCGTCTATGTTTTAACCCGCATCTAGCCCGACGAACAGGGTGTTGCAGGCGAGCTTGAAAGGGTTTTTAGCAGGTGTTGTCTCAAGCGGGACTTGTCTGCGATCTCGTGAAACGAGCCCCCGGAGTCAAATCACGAGCACTTATCGTCCGGGGTTAGCCGACTTACGCGGCTAGTGCGTAGTTTTCGTCGTTGGCAACTATAGAAGTTGCAGCAATTGTTTAACGAGAGTTACTACCCTCTCGACATGCACCTTGGGTTTCGCAACCGTCGTCGAATCCGGATCGCCCCCATTGGAACCTGGTATTTTAACCCACATTCAAGGGATTGTCGCGGCGGGGCCATGGCGCTACAGCTAGCGATTGTAGGATTTGAGCACGCGACCCTTGTCCCGCTTCCATTCCCGCTCTTTGATCTCATGGCGTTTGTCGTGCTGTCTCTTGCCTGAGGCCAGCGCGATTTCGCACTTCACCCGGTTGCCCTTCCAGTAGAGTGCCAGGGGAATGCAGGTGTTGCCCTTCTGTTTTGTCGCACCAAACAGTCTGGCGATCTCCTTTTTGTGGAGCAGCAGTTTCCTGGTTCGGGTTGGATCGGCGGTGACGTGGGTGGAAGTGGTGTCCAGCGGGGTGATGTGAGCGCCAAGCAAGAAGGCTTCCCCCTCTTTGAGCAGCACGTAGGTATCTGTCAGCTCCGCCTTGCCGGCGCGCAGACTCTTTACTTCCCAGCCGGCCAGTGCCAATCCGGCCTCGAAGCGTTCTTCGAGGTGGTAATCGAACCTCGCCTTCTTGTTACGCGCGATGGTTGGGGGCGGGGATTTGGAGCGGTTCTTGGCCATGGCGGCGCATTATAGGCGGGAATTGTTGAAAATGCAGTGGTTGGAGATGGCTCTGGCTGTTGAGTGAGTTTATGAAATACTCGACAATTGCAGCCACGTCTAGTCTGCAATTACCACAAGGATAAATCATGGCGGGAGCAACCGAATCCATCCACGGTATGTGGTCAAGTCGAATCATGTTCATTCTGGCTGCTACCGGCTCGGCCGTGGGTCTGGGTAATATCTGGAAATTTCCCTATATCACCGGTGAGAACGGTGGCGGTGCCTTTGTCCTGGTTTATCTGGGATGCGTCGTGCTGATCGGTATTCCCATCATGATGGCGGAAGTACTGCTGGGCAGGGAGGGTAGGCAGAGTCCTATCAACACGATGCTGGCGCTGGCTGAAAGGTCCGGCAGGTCAAGGCATTGGCAACTGCTTGGCTGGGTGGGTGCGTTGGCCGGTTTTCTGATTCTTTCCTATTACGGGGTCATCGCGGGATGGGCCATGGCGTACGTCTTCAAAACCGGAAGTGGGGCGCTTGTGGGTGCAGACGCCGGGGTCGCGGAAGGGCTGTTCAGCGCCTTCACCGGCAATGTCTGGGAGGTGCTCTTCTGGCAGGTGGTCTTTATGTGTCTGACGATCTTCATTGTCGCCCGCGGAGTGGGGCAGGGATTGGAGATGGCGGTGAAGTACTTGATGCCTGCCCTCTTCGTGCTCCTGTTGGTTCTGGTCGGCTATGCTACCACTACCGGTCATTTCGGGGAGGGACTGGCTTTTCTGTTCGATTTCAATTTCGGAAAGCTGACTTGGGAGGCGGTGCTGGTGGCCATGGGTCATGCATTCTTCACCCTCAGTCTCGGCATGGCTACGATGATGGCTTATGGATCCTATATGCCGCGGGAATCCTCGATCCTTGGCACAGTTGCCATCATAGCGGTGCTGGATACCGTGGTGGCTCTGTTGGCCGGGATGGCGATCTTTCCGGTGGTGTTCGCCAACGGATTGGAAGGCTCAGCAGGACCCGGATTGATGTTTATTACGCTACCACTGGCCTTCGGCAAGATGGGAGCCGCAGGGCAGTTTTTCGGGACCGTGTTCTTTGTCTTGGTATCCTTTGCAGCGATTACTTCAGCCATCTCCCTGGTGGAACCGGCTGCGGCCTGGGCGGTCGAGAAATTCAAGATCACCCGGGTGAGAGCTGCCGTGACGATCGGTGCCATAGCCTGGTTGCTGGGCCTGGGAACGGTTTTTTCGAGTAATATCTGGGTCGACGTGTTCTTCCTGGGTGAGCGGAACTTTTTTGATAGCGTCGACTTTCTCACTGCTCAATTCATGTTGCCACTCGGCGGCATGCTTATTTCTCTATTTGCCGGTTGGTTTTTGGATCGTCAGATACCGAGGGATCAGATGTCCGAAACACATCCGCTCTTGTTCAACGCCTGGGTGTTTGCGGCAAGATTTATTGCGCCGGTTGCGGTCTTTATCGTTTTTGTAATGGCGCTATTCTAGCAGTCTCTCTGACTTTCTGGTAAAGGGGCGGGCCTGGTACATGCCCCTTTATGAAGATGTCTGTTCGCTAACCGCGCTGCTAAGTTCTTGTTCTTCTCTTTCATGCTCTGAAGTGGGTTTGTAGTCACCTTCAAAGTGCGTCAATTTGTCCTCAACAAAAAAGAGAGATAACCGTCGCCGCAGGCTTGATCTAGCGCTACCGATCTTAATATCGTAGACGTAATCCCAGCGATCTGCATTCAAAGGGTTATTGACAATCGCGTTTCCCATTATGTACTTCACCTGGTTCTTGCTCATACCAGGTTTTAGCTTGTCGACCATCGCCTGGCTGATGACGTTGCCCTGCTGGACGGTAATCCTGTGAACCCCAGGAAAGCGAAGAGTCGAGCAGCCACAGATGACCAGCATGACTAAAATGACTGCAATTCTCATAGGGACTTCTCTTACCACCGGGTTGGTCTGACAAATTACGTTTTACAGTTTGCTTCCAATTGGAGGCAGCGGTCATAATAACCATCTGCATTCCCGCTTGCTACGATAATTCACATGGTTTCGGAAACGCAACAACTGAAAAGTGTAGGGCTGAAGATCACCTTGCCGCGACTTAAGATCCTCCAGATTCTGGAAAGTTCCCCGGTTCATCACCTGAGTGCTGAGGACGTATATAAGCAATTGCTCATCGCCAACGAGGAGATCGGCCTGGCAACGGTGTATCGTGTTCTGACCCAATTCGAGTCAGCGGCGCTTGTGATTCGGCATCACTTTGAAGGCGGCTATTCAGTATTCGAACTGGCCGGCACGGGGCATCATGATCATATCGTCTGCCTCAAGTGCGGCAGGGTGGAAGAATTCAGCGACCGGGAAATCGAAAGACGACAACAAAATATTGCCACCAGGCTGGGCTTTGAATTGACCGATCACAAGTTGAACCTGTTCGGTCTCTGTGCCGATTGCAAAGAATAGGAAGCTGATACGGCAGGTCAATTCTGCGCAGACTCGAACATCTCTCTGGCGTGCGCAATCGACTGGTCGGTAATCTCCAATCCACCCAGCATCCTGGCGATTTCAGATACCTTTGCGGCGCCGTCCAATAGCACGACACGTGTCTGTGTAGCCTTGCCTTCAATTGCCTTGGATACATGCAGGTGCTGGTGGCCTTGGGCTGCAACCTGGGGAAGATGGGTTACGCACAGGATCTGTCCCTTGGCGGCAAGCTTGCGCAACAGAACACCCACCACTTCGGCAACGCCACCGCCAATGCCCACGTCCACCTCATCAAATACCAGCGTAGGGATTTCTGAAGTATTGGCAACGATGACCTGAATGGCCAGGCTGATTCGGGATAACTCGCCTCCTGAAGCCATCTTGTTGAGGGGTCGCGTCGCTTGATCAGGGTTGGTGCGAATAAGAAACTCGGTATTGCTAAGTCCATGCGCAGAGGGGTGGGATGCGTCGATGGGAGTCAGCCTGATTTCGAATTGACCTGCCGGCATGCCTAACGATTTCAATTGGGCGGTAACCTGTTTGTCAAGAAGCCGGGCCGCCTTTGTTCGCGCTCGATCCAGTTTTTCTGCCTCGGTAAAGTATTCAGATCGCAGTTGATCCACTTTTGCCGCCAGTGCTTCCATGGTTGTGTCGACGTTGCCCAGTTCATCCAGTTCGGCGCTTATCTTGCTTGCCAGGACCGGCAATTCAGCAGGGGTGGTACGGTGCTTACGACTTATTTCGTAAATCTTCCCCAGCCTCTCTTCCACCTCCTGCAGTCGTGCCGGATTGATCTCGAAGTTGTCAACGTAACGGCTCAGATCGTTGCCGGCCTCCTCCAGCTGAATGTGGCTGGTGGCGAGTAACTCGACGACGTTCTGCAGACGATCATCCTCAAGATCCTTCAACAGATTCAGCGCGCGACTCAGTTGTGCGGTGACCGGATCTTCACTCGCGGACAGGATTGCCAGTGCCTCCTGGCAACTGGCCAGGCTGGCCTCGGCACTGGTAAGGCGCTTGAATTCCGTCTCAAGTTCACTGTGTTCACCGTCACCGATCGCCAGCTCCTCAAGTTCCGCCGCCTGGTAGGTGAGCAACTGCAGTCGGGCGGATTGCTCCGCGGTGGAACTCGACAGATCGTCCAACTTCTGCTGGTTGGTTTGCCACTCCGAGAATAGACCGGCAACGCTCTGGGCCAGCTCGCTATTGGAACCGAACTCATCCAGGATTCGCCTTTGGGTCTCGCCTTTGAGCAGTGACTGATGCTCATGCTGGGAGTGGATATCGATGAGCATGTCACCCAGCACTCTTAGATCATGAACGGTACTGGGATGTCCATTGATGTAACCCCGGGAGCGACCGTCCTTGCTGATGACTCGTCTTAGAATACAGTTGTCTGATTCATCATCGAGAAGATCCCTGGCGGCCAACCAGTCCTGCACATCCGCGTTGGCGCAGATCTCGAATGTCGCATTGATCTCTGCCCGCTCCCTTCGGTTCCCCAGAGTGCCGCTGTCAGACCGGTCACCCAGTGCCATACCGAGTGCATCCAGCATGATGGATTTGCCGGTTCCGGTTTCTCCGGTGATCACCGTCATCCCACCACTGAATTCAAGATCCAGTTGATCGACGATGGTGAAATTGGAGACCGACAAGTGGATCAACATCCGCATGGCATCCGACAGTTCAGGTAGAGCTATTAAACTAACTCATGGATCGGACATCAATGGAGAATCGCCCCAAAAGAATTGGGACATCGTGCACACTCGCATCGATCGGACGTCAATGGCGAAATACCCCCAAGAGAATTAGGAAATCGTACACACTCGCATCGATCGGATATCAATGGCGATATGGCCCCAAAGAATTAGGAAATCGGTCACAGTCGCATGGGGCGGGCCTCAGTGGTGAAATCACCCCAAAGCGGATGAGCCAGCTCCTGCACACTTCATCTGATTCCGTGTAGATTTAGCTTGATTCCCTGCTGCTAATTTGCAACTGTTTCACTATGAAAAAACGATCCGTGGACAGCCGAGCGCAACAACTGTTAAAGGCTCTGGTTGAAAGCTATATCAAGAACGGTCAGCCGGTGGGCTCCAGGACCCTGGTGGATCAGGCTGACCTGTCCGTCAGTCCTGCCACGGCAAGAAATATCATGGCGGATCTGGAAGAGAAGGGACTGATCATGTCCCCGCACACATCCGCCGGCCGCGTTCCGACTCCGCTTGGCTATCGCTTTTTCGTCGACAGTCTGGTGAAGGTAAAGCCGCTCGATTCAATCGATCTTGAACACCTGAGCAGGGGATTCAATCCCGATATGTCATCGCAGCAACTGGTCGAATCTGCCTCGGGCCTCCTCTCCGATGTAACCCAGATGGCAGGTGTCGTCACACTGCCCAAGCGGGAGCATGCCACCTTGAGGTACGTGGAATTCCTGCGCCTTTCCGCCAACAGGGTGTTGACCATTCTGGTATTGGATGAGCACGAAGTTCACAACCGCATCATCTACACCAGTCGGGAGTATGCAGAGAGCCAGTTAAAGGAAGCTGCCAATTTCATCAATCAGTCTTTTGCAGGTCAATCTCTGAACAGCATTCGTAAAGAACTGATATCCAGCATGCAGTCGGACAGAGAAAACATGAACTCGTTGATGCAGACCACCCTGGAAGTTGCCAGCCAGGCGTTCAATCAGGAGAGTGCCAGCGACTATGTGGTCGCAGGTCAGGAGAAGCTGATCGAGACCGCGCGGACCCAGGCGCTTGAGAATATCAGGAGTCTGTTCCAGGCGTTTTCCCTGAAGGGCGACATTCTGCACTTGCTGGACCGGTGTATGGAGAGCCAGGGCGTGCAGTTGTTTATCGGCGAAGAGTCCGGTTACAAGGTGCTGGACGAGTGCAGTGTGGTGACCGCACCCTATCACGTGGAAGGTGATAGGGTGGGTGTCCTTGGCATCATCGGGCCCACCCGGATGGCATACGAAAAGGTGATTCCGATAGTCGATGCCACTGCCAAGATACTCAGTGAAGCGCTGGATGCGTCCATTCGTTGATTCATGAGCCTGGACCGCTGATCCAAAGCCGCCTCAATACTTGAATCGACCTTCGAAGCCCCCATATTGATCCCTAATCCTTAACCGGTTGCGCATTGCTGTGTGACCAAATTGTGCGGTGTAGTAGGAGTCGAGTACGCATGACACGAACCAAGACCCCAGATATTGACGACGATCCTGTGATCAGCAAGGAAGAGCCTGCGAGAGAGGAAGAGAAAACCACGGCCGAAGCCGCGGCAAACGCGGCTGATCAGTCGACTAAAGCCACCAAAAAAGGCAAGAAAAAGGTAACCAAGAAAAAGTCCGCCAAAGCCACGGTGGTGGAATTGCAGGATCAGTTGGTGAAGGCGAATGAGCAGGTGGGGCTATTCCAGGAGCAGGCTTTAAGGGCTGAAGCAGAGATGCAGAACGTACGCAAACGGGTGGCTCGCGATGTGGAGAATGCCCACAAATATGGCACGGAACGACTACTGCAGAACCTGCTGCCCACGGTAGATAGCCTGGAGAAGTCCGTTGAGGCGGCGGCTCAGGTCAACGAAGCGAACACGGGATTGGTGGAAGGGATCGAGATCTGTCTGAAGATGCTGCTCGACGTGCTGGTAAAGGAAAACGTTGAACAGCTTGACCCGGAGGGAGAGCCTTTTGATCCACAATTCCATGAAGCGATATCCGTTATTGAGAAAGCGGAGATGGAGCCCAATTCCGTTGCGCTTGTGGTTCAGAAAGGATACCGGCTGAACGGACGATTGGTGCGACCGGCCATGGTGATTGTGTCCAAGGCCGTGGCGGATACCGCACCGGAACGTGCCGCAGTGGATGCTGCCGCAGTGGATGCTGCCGCAGTGGACGCTGCCGCAGTGGACGCTGCCGCCCCAGATGGGGATACCCCAAGCGGGGCCGCTGCAACCGCGGCCGCCGCAAGCGCGGCCGCCCAGGAAAGGGACGGCCAGGAAAAGGGCGGCCAGGAAAAGGACGGTCCGGCCGGGAGCGGCCAGGATAGCGAAGGTCCGGCCGGGAGCGGTCCGGAAGGCGACACGAGAATTGATGAAAAGGCTTGAAACACTTGAAATTCACATTCTGGAGCCAATATTACCCCTAACCCGGAAGCAGTTGGCGAGAAGGAATACAAATTGGAGACTGGAGCATGGGCAAGATAATCGGTATTGATTTAGGTACCACCAACTCTTGTGTAGCGATCATGGAGGGCGATACCCCCAAGATCATTGAGAACTCGGAAGGCGATCGTACTACGCCTTCTATCGTCGGCTATGCGGATGACGATGAGATACTGGTGGGGCAATCGGCCAAGCGGCAGGCGGTCACGAATCCTGAGAACACCCTGTTCGCTGTTAAACGGCTGATTGGCCGTCGCTTTGACGATGCGGTCGTACAGAAAGACATCAAGATGGTGCCTTACAAAATTGTCCGGGCGGACAACAAAGATGCCTGGGTCGATGTCAAAGGTGAGAAACAGGCTCCTCCTCAGGTCTCGGCACAGGTATTGGCCAAGATGAAGAAAACCGCTGAGGACTATCTCGGCGAAAAGGTGACCGAAGCGGTCATCACCGTGCCCGCCTACTTCAACGACTCGCAGCGTCAGGCCACCAAAGATGCTGGTCGCATAGCAAGTCTGGATGTAAAGAGAATCATCAATGAACCCACCGCCGCTGCGCTGGCCTACGGCATGGATAAGGACCGGGGTGATTCCACTATTGCGGTCTACGATCTGGGTGGTGGCACCTTCGATATCTCCATCATCGAGATTGCCGACGTCGATGGCGAAAAACAGTTTGAAGTTCTATCCACCAATGGCGATACCTTCCTCGGTGGTGAAGATTTTGATCTGCGTCTGATCGAATATCTGGCCGAGGAATTCAAGAAGGATACGGGCATGGATCTGCACAACGATCCTCTCGCCCTGCAACGATTGAAGGAAGCGGCGGAGAAAGCCAAGATCGAACTGTCCACCAGCCAACAGACTGAGGTCAATCTACCCTATATCACGGCCGATGCGTCGGGACCCAAGCACATGGTGATCAAGGTTACCCAGGCAAAGTTGGAATCATTGGTGGAAAGCCTGGTGGAATCGACACTAGGGCCATTGCGTACGGCGCTCAAAGATGCCGATCTCGGCGTGACCGATATCAACGAGATCATTCTGGTGGGTGGCCAAACGCGCATGCCTCTGGTGCAGAAAAAGGTGCGGGAATTCTTCGACAAGGACGCCAGGAAAGATGTCAATCCCGATGAAGCGGTTGCCATGGGAGCGTCGATTCAGGCGGCTGTGCTTTCGGGAGACGTCAAGGATGTACTGTTGCTCGACGTTACGCCTCTGTCACTCGGCATCGAGACCATGGGCCAGGTGATGAGCGTGTTGATAGAGAAGAACACGACCATTCCCACCAAGAAATCACAGATCTTTTCAACAGCGGAAGACAACCAACCCGCGGTAACGATTCACGTTATGCAAGGCGAGCGTAAGCAAGCCCAGCAGAATAAGTCATTGGGTCGCTTTGATCTGGCCAACATTCCGCCGTCACCAAGAGGCGTTCCACAGATAGAGGTGAGTTTCGATCTGGATGCCAACGGCATATTGAATGTGTCAGCAAAGGACAAGGCAACCGGCAAAGAGCAGTCGATCGTCATCAAGGCGTCCAGTGGTCTGTCCGATGAAGAGATCGAAGCCATGGTCAGGGATGCTGAAGCGAACGCCGAGGAGGATCGGAAATTTGAAGAGCTGGTCATGGCGCGCAACCAGGCGGATGGTCTGATTCATGCCACCAAGAAAACGATCGAAGAGGCGGGCGACAAGGTTACCGAGGAAGAGAAAGCCAGTATCGAGGCTGCCATTTCTGAATTGGAAGAGGTGCTGCAGGGTGATAATAAGGATGAGATTGAGGAGCGCACCCGCAAGTTGACGGAAGCGTCTTCGGGCCTTGCGCAACGGATGTACGCCGAGCAGGCCGAGCAGGCCCAGGCGGGAGCGGAACAACCTGAGGCCGGTCCTTCAGAAAATGGTGGCGCTGATTCCGATGCCGTAGATGCCGAGTTTGAAGAGGTCAAGGACGATAAGTAGAAGCACAGTAATCCAAACTAGTGCCGAAGCAGCGCGGGATGGTTCCCGCGTTGTCGTATCTGGAATCTAGATGGCAAAGCGAGACTATTACGAGTTGTTAGGCGTATCCAAGGATGCCTCGAACCAGGAGATCAAAAAGGCCTATCGTCGCCTGGCGATGAAGTATCACCCTGATCGAAATCCGGATGACGCATCTGCCGAAGAGAAGTTCAAGGAAGCCAGTGAAGCGGCCGAAATTCTAACCGACGACGAGAAACGAGCTGCCTACGATCGCTATGGCCACGCAGCTTTTGAGAGCAGTGGCGTTCACAGCGGCTTTGGTGGGTTTGGCAATGCCAGCAACTTCAGCTCCATTTTCGAAGATGTGTTCGGTGATATTTTCAGTGGTGGACGAGGTGGGCGCTCGCAGGCGCAAAGGGGCTCCGACCTAAGATACACCCTGGAAGTGAACCTGGAGCAGGCGGTGAAGGGCTCCAATCCGCAGATCGTAATACCCACCCTGGTGGCCTGTAAGGAGTGTGGTGGTTCCGGCGCAAAGAAGGGCACCAGTCCGGTCGACTGCGTGCAGTGCGCCGGTGCCGGTCAGATTACCGCCCGCCAGGGCTTCTTTTCAATTCAGCAGACCTGCCCGAGATGTCGCGGAACCGGCAAAATGATCGGTGATCCCTGCCGCCCGTGCAGGGGTCAGGGCCGTGTGGAAGAGAAGAGGACGCTGTCAGTCAAGGTTCCCCGGGGCGTCGACACCGGCGACAGTATTCGTTTGACCGGGCAGGGTGAAGCAGGTGGTCCGGGTGCGTCCGCCGGTGATCTATACGTACAGATCTCGGTGCGAGATCATCCGATCTTCAAGCGCGATGGGGAAAATCTGTTCTGTGAGGTCCCCATCAGTTTCAGTGATGCGGCTTTGGGCGGTGAACTCGAGGTGCCCACCCTCGACGGTCGGGTCAGTCTGAAGATTCCGCCGGAGACCCAGACCGGCAAACTCTTCCGTCTGCGTGGCAAAGGGGTCGATGTAACTCAGATTCGAGGTGGCGGAATTGGCGATCTGCTCTGCCGGGTGTTGGTAGAAACACCGGTCAGATTGAGTAAACGTCAGAAAGATCTGTTGCGTGAATTCGAGGGTGAGTCCAGTGACAAGCAATCTCCTCAACGAGCCAACTGGTTCGCGGGGGTAAAGAGGTTTTTCGACGGACTGAATTGATCCATCCCGTTGACGAGGATTTTGCCATGGTAAACATTGCCATTACCGGTGCAGCAGGTCGAATGGGCAAGACCCTGATCACTGCTGTTGCCGAAACCGACGGTGTTGAACTGGGCGCCGCGATTGAAAGACCCGGCATGTCGGTTATCGGCGCGGATGCAGGCGAGGTCGCAGGGATTGGCAAAACCGGTGTATCGATCGTTACCGATCTGTCCAAGGTCATGGATCGATTCGATCTGCTCATCGACTTCACCGTTGTCGAGGCAACCCTTGCCAACCTGGCACTTTGCCAACAGTCGGGCAAACAGATGGTGATCGGCACCACCGGTTTCGAGGATTCCCAAAAACAGACACTGCAGCACAGCAGCGAGGATATCGCCATCGTCTTTGCTCCCAACATGAGTGTGGGCGTCAACGTGACTTTCAAACTGCTCGAGGTAGCAGCATCGATTTTCGGGGATGACGTGGATGTTGAAGTGATCGAGTTGCATCATCGCCACAAGGTGGATGCACCTTCCGGCACGGCGCTGCGCATGGGAGAGATCGTGGCCAACGTGTTGGGCCGAGACCTGAACGAGGTGGCCCTGTTTGGCCGCGAAGGCATCATGGGCGAAAGGAAACGGGAGACGATCGGTTTTGAGTCCATTCGTGCCGGTGATTCCGTAGGCGAACACACGGTCATGTTTGCCGGTGCGGGAGAGCGGGTGGAGATCAGTCACAAAGCTCAGAGCCGCATGAACTTCGCCAAGGGGGCTCTGCGGGCCGCTCTTTGGCTGGGGGACAAGGAGTCCGGTCTGTTCGATATGCAGGACGTACTGGGGATCGCTGATCTGTAAACCGCGCCGTCGTGTGGCTGAGTTGGTCGGTCTGCCCGACCGGGTCGACCAGACGGGGTCGCCCAGACGGGGTCGCCCAGACCGGGACGAATTAATTCCCTCATTGATCTGGTAACTGGCACTGTGTTCACTTAGAATGTCGCGCCAATATGAGATCAGCGTGGGTTCAAACAAAAGACGAGATGGGAGAAATTCCAGCTCGTTTTTTTTTGATCTACGTGCCGGCTTTAAGGGGGTCGTTAGGTGGCTAGAGCGGCTATCCTTGCGCTGGCAAATGGGGAAGTCTTCAGAGGCATCGCCATTGGTGCGGACGGTTCGAGCAGCGGCGAGGTGGTCTTCAATACTGCCATCACCGGCTATCAGGAAATCCTCACCGATCCCTCTTATGCAAATCAGATCATCACGCTCACCCATCCCCATATAGGGAACACCGGCGTCAACGAAGAGGATGAGGAGTCAGACCGCATCTGGGCATCCGGGCTGGTTATCCGCGATCTACCGCTGCTGGCAAGCAGTTGGCGCAAACAGTCGACCCTCGAGGAGTATCTGAGTTCCAGGCAGATCGTCGGCATTGCCGAGATCGACACCAGAAAACTCACGCGCATCCTCAGAGAGCAGGGCTCACAGAACGGCTGTTTGATGAGTGGTGCAGAACTTGATCAGGCGGAGGAGCAAGAAGCGCTCGCCAAGGCGCGTGCTTTTCCGGGTCTTAAGGGAATGGACCTGGCCAGGGAAGTGTCGGTCGCCGAGAGCTACAACTGGAACGAGGGAGGCTGGAGTCTTGCCGAGGGATTCAATCAGTCTTCTAACGCAAAATACCATGTGGTTGCGTACGACTTCGGGACCAAGAGAAACATTCTAAGATTGCTAGTTGATCGAAACTGCAGCTTGACAGTTGTACCGGCGAGTACTTCGGCTGAAGAGGTGATCGCGCTGCACCCCGATGGTGTCTTTCTGTCCAATGGCCCCGGCGATCCTGATCCTTGTGACTACGCCATTGCGGCGGTGCAAGGCATACTGAAGACCGAGATTCCGGTGTTCGGCATCTGCCTGGGTTTGCAGATACTGAGCCTCGCCAGCGGTGCAAAAACCAAAAAGATGAAGCATGGCCACCATGGCGCCAATCACCCGGTGAAGAATCTGGCTGATGGCACCGTATTGATCACCAGCCAGAATCATGGTTTCTGTGTGGATGATGAATCCCTGCCCGCCACGATGCGGGTAACCCACAGATCCCTCTTCGATGGATCGTTACAGGGAGTGTGCAGAACGGACAAACCTGCGTTCGGTTTTCAAGGCCATCCGGAAGCCAGTCCTGGTCCCCACGACGCAGCGCCTCTGTTCGATCGTTTCATCGAGCTGATGGAAGCCTACATCGCTGACAGGGATAAGAGCTCTGCCTGAACGGTAGTGAGAAACCGCAATGCCAAAACGTACCGATATTGAAAGCATATTGATCATAGGCGCTGGGCCAATCGTTATTGGCCAGGCTTGCGAATTTGACTATTCAGGCGCACAAGCGTGTAAGGCGCTCAAGGAGGAGGGATACCGGATAATCCTGGTGAACTCCAACCCCGCCACCATCATGACCGATCCCGCTCTGGCCGATGCCACCTATATCGAACCGGTCAATTGGCAGACGGTTGCCAGAATCATCGAGGCCGAAAAGCCCCAGGCATTGCTGCCCACCATGGGAGGGCAGACAGGGCTCAATTGCGCCCTCGATTTAGCTCGGGAAGGCGTCTTGGCCCAACATGGCGTTGAGATGATCGGGGCCACCCAGCAGGCCATCGACAAGGCGGAAGACCGGCAGCAGTTCGACCATGCCATGCGCGCCATCGGCCTGCAAACGCCGCGCTCGGCCATGGCACACTCGCTGGAGGAGGCCAGGCAAGTGCAGGCACGACTCGGCTTTCCCTGCGTGATACGGCCATCCTTTACCCTCGGCGGAACCGGCGGCGGCGTGGCCTACAATCAGGAAGATTTTGTCGAGATATGTGAGCGCGGATTCGATCTCTCACCGACCTCTGAAGTGCTGATAGATGAATCACTGCTCGGCTGGAAAGAGTTCGAAATGGAAGTGGTCAGGGACAGGAATGACAATTGCATCATCGTCTGCTCCATCGAAAATGTGGATCCCATGGGCATTCATACCGGTGACTCGATAACCGTTGCACCGGCCCAGACGCTGACGGACAAGGAATATCAACTGATGCGCAACGCATCCATCGCGGTACTGCGCGTCATTGGCGTGGAAACAGGTGGATCCAACGTGCAGTTCGCGCTAAACCCGGTTGACGGGCGCATGGTTGTTATCGAGATGAATCCAAGGGTTTCCCGTTCCTCGGCGTTGGCATCCAAAGCAACCGGATTTCCGATCGCGAAAGTCGCCGCCAAACTTGCCGTTGGCTATACCCTGGACGAACTATCTAACGAGATTACCGGAGGGGTAACACCCGCATCTTTTGAACCGTCCATCGATTACATCGTAACCAAGATTCCCCGCTTCACCTTCGAGAAGTTTCCTCAGGCTGCGAACTATCTAACGACTCAAATGAAGTCGGTCGGCGAAGTAATGGCCATCGGGCGTACCTTCCAGGAGTCGCTTCAAAAGGCATTGCGGGGACTCGAAGTGGGCATCAGCGGGCTGAACCCTATCCTGGACATGGAAAGCAGCGATAAGAAGTCGATCCTGCGCAGAGAATTGCAGACTCCAGGAGCAGATCGCATCCGCTATCTGGCGGATGCATTCCGCTTCGGAATGGATCTGGATGAAGTGGTGGAACTTACCGCGATCGATGCCTGGTTTCTGATTCAGATTCAGGATCTGGTCAGGATTGAAGATGAGATTACGGCTACCACCCTCGGTTCGATGCAGCGCGACAGGTTGTTCCGATTGAAACAGAAGGGCTTTTCCGATACCAGGCTTGCCGAGTTGCTTGGAGAAACAGAGGAAGCTGTGCGCAGCTTACGTTATTCGTTAGACGTCAGGCCGGTGTACCGCCGCGTAGACACTTGTGCTGCAGAATTCCAGTCCTCGACCGCCTATATGTATTCGACCTATGAAGATGAATGTGAGGCGGACCCAACCGACAACGAGAAGATAATGGTTCTGGGAGGCGGCCCCAACCGTATCGGGCAGGGCATCGAGTTCGATTACTGCTGTGTGCATGCGGCTCTGGCCATGCGGGAAGATGGCTATGAGACCATCATGGTGAACTGCAATCCGGAAACGGTATCGACGGATTACGATACTTCCGACCGGCTCTACTTTGAACCGCTCACCCTTGAAGATGTGTTGGCGATCGTTGAGGTGGAAAAACCCAAGGGGGTGATTATTCAGTTTGGCGGACAAACTCCCCTCAAACTGGCGCGCGATCTTGGCAAAGCGGGTGTACCGATAATCGGAACCACGCCGGATGCCATCGACGAAGCAGAGGACAGGGAACGCTTCCAGCAGACAATCGAGCGACTCAAGCTTATCCAACCACCCAACCAGATCGCAAGAAACATTGAAGAAGGTATCAAGGGGGCCGCAAAGATAGGCTACCCATTGGTAGTGAGACCCTCCTACGTCCTCGGCGGCCGAGCCATGGAGATCGTCTATAACGAGGAGGAATTGGCTGGCTATATGGAAGTCGCGGTGGAGGTGTCCGAAAAATCTCCGGTGTTGCTGGACCGTTTTCTGGATCGAGCCATCGAAATCGATGTGGACGCAGTCTGTGACGGCGAACAGGTCGTTATCGGGGCAATCATGCAGCATATCGAGCAGGCGGGCGTTCACTCCGGAGATTCGGCCTGTTCGTTGCCACCCTACAGTCTGTCAGACGAGGAGCAACAGCGGATGCGTGAGGCGGTGCGCAAGCTGGCACTTGAATTGGGCGTGGTCGGATTGATGAACGTGCAGTTGGCGCTACAGAACGGTGAGATCTTTATCCTTGAGGTCAATCCGAGGGCATCTCGAACCGTGCCGTTCGTCTCAAAGTGTATCGGCACGTCGCTCGCCAAGATTGCAGCGCGATGTATGGCGGGGGTAACGCTGCAGCAGCAGGGGTACACTGCAGAGGTGACCCCTCAATATTACAGCGTCAAGGAAGCGGTCTTCCCATTCGGGAAATTCCCGGGGGTAGATCCAATTCTCGGGCCGGAAATGAAGTCCACCGGTGAGGTGATGGGGGTGGGTGCCAGCTTTGCAGAGGCCTATGGAAAAGCGGTGCTGGCAACGGGTGAGGTGATCCCGCTGGCAGGTAAAGCCTTCCTCTCAGTTAGGGATGCGGACAAAGAAGACGCCGTTGCGGTCGCCAGCGATCTGTCGGAGCAGGGCTTCTCCCTGGTCGCAACCAGAGGCACGGCGCGAGTATTAAAGCAGGCTGGCATGCAGGCTGAAGTCATCAACAAGGTACTGGAAGGCAGACCCCACATCGTCGATATGTTGAAAAATGAGGAAGTTGACTTTATTGTTAACACTACAGAGGGTAAACAGGCGATCGCAGATTCGTCTACCATTCGTAGGACGGCATTGCAGCACAAGGTGTTTTACACCACGACCATGGCAGGGGCTCGCGCCACTTGCCTTGCGATGCGCTTCAACGGCACAGAAAATGTTCGCCGTCTGCAGGATCTGCATAAGGGTCATTTGGTGAGGGATGTCTGATGGACAAGATTCCCATGACGGTTTTTGGCGCCGAGGCGCTTCGTGAAGAGCTCACTCTCCTAAAGGGGAAGGAGCGTCCGCGCATTATCAAAGAGATCGCGGAAGCCCGTGATCAGGGGGATCTGAAAGAAAACGCCGAGTATCATGCGGCCAGGGAGGAGCAGAGTTTCATCGAGGGGCGAATCGGTGACATCGAGTCCAAGCTGTCCTCTGCACAAGTCATCGACATCACCAAAATACCGCCCTCCGGTACGGTGATATTCGGCACCACGATCGGCTTGATCAATCTGGACAGTGACGAACAGGTCTGCTATCAAATCGTGGGAGATGACGAGGCAGACCTCAAAGAAGGTAAGATCTCCATCCACTCACCGGTAGCGAGAGCCCTGATCGGCAAAGAGCTGGGTGACATGGCCGTGGTAAAGGCACCCAACGGTGAAATCGAGTACGAGATCCAGTCGATTGAACATCTGGTCCCTGGCAGTTAATTGCGGGACAGTACACTAGAGACTGGTATCTGATCTAAGGATGTTGGAGAGTTTGGGGTCTGGTTTCTCGGCCGGCATGTAGAGCAGGGCGGTATTGCCGATCGTCTGGATTACCGACACACTCAAGCTGCCAATCAGTTGCTGCAGAGTCGACTTGTTGCTGTCGCGGTCCCCCATCTTGAGTTTGATCTTGATGAGTTCATGGTCGTGCAGGGCCCGGTCAACTTCACTGAGCACGCTGTCGGTCAGTCCTTTCGAGCCGATGGTTACGGCAGGTCGCAAATGGTGGCCGATGGCGCGAAACCTTTTCTTCTGTTGGTTTGAAATCGTCGTCATGCTTGTCGTTTGGTCCGGAAAAGGCGGCGATTGTACAGAGCGTGCATTGTTCAGGCAAGCGGAAACAAAGATCGATCTTGTAAAACCCGACACTGGCCCCATTTTAGGTGGAGAACGGATTGAAAAAGGCCAGTAATCAGCCCTGTAAGAGGGGTGTAAATCCCAAGATTCGTGGTCTAAACCGGTAGGTGAGCGGGTTCTGAGGTAGCGATATATACGTGGTTATTCAGCACTTGGTGAAGGATAATGAGCAATATAGGGACCTGGACCCTGGATTAGCGACGTACCAGGTGCGTTACGCGAGGATGATTCATTGAATGACATGGGGAAAAATTTACTGCTCTGGCTGATTATTGCAGCCGTGTTATTGACTGTTTTTAATAATTTCAGCGTAAGTCCGAGCCCGGAAGAGCTGGAATACTCCCATTTTGTGCAACTGATCAGCAAGAATCAGATTAGAAATGTCACCATTGACGGTCTCGTCATCCGTGGCGAAAGGTACAACGGTGAACCGTTCGAGACCATACAGCCTCAGGTAGGAGACAAGGCCCTCATCGACGACATGTTGGAGCACGGAGTCTCATTCAAAGGCAGTCGCCCGGAACAACAGAGCATCTGGACCCAACTGCTGGTAGCCAGTTTCCCCATCCTGGTCATTATCGCGGTTTTCATGTTCTTTATGCGCCAGATGCAAGGTGGCGTCGGTGGGCGCGGTGGACCCCTGACGTTCGGCAAGAGTAAGGCAAAACTGTTGGGAGAAGATCAGATAAACACCACCTTCACCGACGTCGCAGGTGTGGACGAAGCGAAGGAGGATGTACATGAGCTGGTTGAGTTTCTGCAGGACCCAACCCGCTTCCACAAACTGGGCGGTCGCATACCGCGCGGTGTTTTGATGGTGGGCGCACCGGGAACCGGTAAGACGCTGCTGGCGAGAGCAATCGCCGGGGAAGCCAAGGTGCCGTTTTTCTCGATATCAGGATCCGACTTTGTCGAGATGTTTGTCGGCGTCGGTGCTTCAAGAGTCAGGGACATGTTCGACCAGGCCAAGAAACAGGCTCCCTGCATCATATTCATCGATGAGATCGACGCCGTCGGCAGACACAGAGGCGCAGGACTCGGTGGCGGCCACGACGAGAGAGAGCAGACCCTGAATCAGTTACTGGTAGAGATGGATGGTTTTGACGGCAACGATGGCGTCATCGTAATCGCAGCGACCAATCGACCGGACGTCCTGGACCCTGCTCTGCTAAGGCCCGGTCGATTCGATCGTCAGGTGGTGGTCCCTCTGCCCGATATTCGCGGCAGGGAGCAGATACTGAAAGTTCACATGAGAAAGGTGCCACTTTCAGATGACGTGCAGCCTTCCTTTATAGCTCGTGGGACGCCCGGATTCTCCGGCGCTGATTTGGCCAACCTGGTCAATGAGGCGGCTTTGTTTGCCGCACGGCAGGCACGTCGCACAGTTGCCATGGATCAATTTGAACAAGCCAAAGACAAGATCATGATGGGAACTGAAAGAAAGAGCATGGTCATGTCCGAAAAGGAGAAGAAGAATACCGCCTATCACGAGGCAGGGCACTGTATTGTCGGCAGGCTGGTCCCTAATCATGATCCTGTCTACAAGGTAACGATTATACCGAGGGGAAGGGCTTTGGGCGTAACCATGTTCCTGCCCGAAGAGGACCGTTACAGCCTGTCCAAACAGATGATCCACAGCCAGATCTGTGCGCTCTTTGGCGGCCGGGTGGCCGAAGAGATGACGCTGGGTCTGGACGGTATTACAACAGGCGCTTCCAACGACATCCAGCAGGCTACCCAGATGGCACGAAAGATGGTCACCAAGTGGGGGTTGTCGGAAAAGCTGGGTCCGCTCATGTACGACGAAGAGGAAGAGGAGGTATTCCTCGGTATGAGTGCCGGCAGCAGAAAAGGGCAGTTGTCCGGTGAGACCGCCAAGATGATCGATGAAGAGGTCAGACAGATCATAGATGACTGTTACCAGGCTGCGAGAAAGATTCTGGAAGAGCACATAGATACGCTTCACAGCATGGCGGCCACACTGTTGGAATATGAAACGATAGATGCAGATCAGATCGATGATATTATGGCGGGCAAGAAGCCCAGGCCTCCGGCAAACTGGGATGACGATGAGAGTGATCTGAATCAGCCCAAACCGGAAATCACTCCTCAAGATCGACCCAGTAGACCTGTTGGTGATCCAGCCGGAGAGCATTAGAAAACATAAGTAACCAAGTAAAGATTGCGGTCGCTGCTGACAGCAATCTTCATATCTCAAAGAGCCAACTGACCGCACAATACCTATTCTCATGATGTCGTACCTGGATTGCGGGGATCGAAGATTAAGCCTTAAGCAACCCGTGGTGATGGGTATCCTTAATGTAACCCCGGATTCATTCTCCGATGGCGGGGAGTTATTCAGCCAAGATCAGCTATCGTTAGAGAAGGCAACTGCCAGGGCGAGGGCCATGGTCGCCGAGGGGGCTGCCATCATCGATGTAGGCGGTGAATCAACACGGCCGGGCGCAGAATCCATCACCATTCAGCAGGAGCTCAATCGCGTAGCGCTGGTGGTCGAAAGGATTTGCAGCGAACTGGATGTGGCCGTTAGCGTGGATACCAGTACGCCGGCAGTGATGAGAGAGGCGGCGGCATTGGGAGCCCACCTAATAAATGATGTCAGAGCTTTGCATCGATCAGGGGCTTTGTGTACGGCCCAGGAACTGGGACTCCCCGTAAGTCTCATGCATATGAAAGGCGAACCGGGCCATATGCAGGACGATCCCCATTATGAGGATGTTGTAGAGGAGGTGATTGCCTTTCTGGCTGAACGTATCAGAGTCTGCCAGGATGCGGGGATAGCGAAGGAAAAAATCATCATCGATCCAGGGTTCGGCTTTGGTAAGTCGTTGCAGCATAACCTGATTCTGCTCAATCGATTGGCGCGTCTGGAGGTCCTTGATGCTCCGATCCTTGTCGGCCTCTCGAGAAAAAGTACCATTGGCAAGATCGTTGGCCGAGAATCTCATGAGAGACTGAATGGGAGTTTGTCGGCAGCCGTTCTGGCGGTTAGCAACGGAGCGCGGATCGTCAGGGTGCACGATGTGCGGCCGACCGTGGAAGCGTTGCAGGTCTTAAGAGCAGTGACAGAGGAGAATTCTCAGGATGAAAAGAGCGAGTAAAGTGAGCCATGCATAGAAAGTACTTTGGCACGGATGGTATTAGGGGGCGCGTTGGTGAAGATCCCATCACACCTGAGTTTATGCTCAAGCTCGGCTGGGCGGCCGGAAAGATCTTCGCAGCAAAAGGTCCTGGCAAGATACTGATTGGTAAGGATACGCGAATCTCCGGCTACATGTTTGAGTCGGCCCTGGAAGCAGGTTTGTCTGCCGCGGGCGTCGATGTCTGTCTTCTTGGCCCTATGCCGACCCCGGCCATCGCTTACCTCACCAGGACCTTCAATGCGCAAGCCGGGATTGTTATCAGTGCATCACACAATCCATATTACGATAACGGCATTAAGTTCTTTACCAGCAATGGTGAGAAACTGGACGACGCCGTCGAGCTTGCCATCGAAGAGTTGCTGGCGCAGCCTTTGTCCACGGTTGAGTCTAACGAAATTGGAAAGGTCTCCAGAATCAATGATGCGGCTGGTAGATACATTGAATTCTGCAAGAGTTGTTTCCCATCGCCCCGTAACCTCAATAGTATGAAAGTAGTACTGGATTGCGCCAATGGCGCGACCTACCACGTGGCCCCCAGTGTCTTTACAGAACTTGGTGCTGAGGTCGTTGAAACAGGTGTTACGCCAAACGGCTTGAATATTAACGAGGGAGGAGGTTCTACAGCGCCGCAAGAACTGATCGCAAAGGTTACGGAGGTCGATGCAGATATTGGAATTGCGTTCGACGGTGACGGCGACAGGGTAATAATGGTAGATCATACCGGTGAAATTGTGGATGGTGATGAACTTCTGTGCATCATCAGCCGTTACCAAAAAAAGGTGGGGGCTCTGAAGGGTGGCGTAGTGGGAACGCTGATGAGCAACCTGGGACTGGAAGTTGCTCTGCAGGAGATGGAGATTCCCTTTGTCAGAGCTTCGGTGGGCGATCGCTTTGTACTATCCGAATTGCTGAAACGTGGGTGGTCATTGGGCGGGGAATCTTCCGGCCACTTGTTGTGTCTGGATCTGACCAGCACGGGCGATGGCATTGTGTCTGCCTTGTTGGCCATTGCTGCGATTCTGGACAGTGGCGTCTGTTTACATGACTTGAAGCAGTTGATGTCAAAGTATCCGCAGACGATGATCAATGTCAGAAGAAAGACCAGCGTCGACCTCTCTGAACAGGTGGAGGTTCAGGAAGCGGTCAGTTCGATTGAAAAACGTCTGGATGGCAAAGGCAGGGTACTGCTCAGACCTTCGGGAACCGAACCGGTGGTCCGCGTGATGGTCGAAGGACAGGACGAAGGTTTCGTAGCAGAACTGGCTCACGACCTCGCCAGGGTCGTAGAGGAAGCCATTGGTTGAGCTCCTCGTGGTGTGTTGCAAGTTAACATCAAAATGACTAACATCTGCGCCCGCTCAGGGTAATAGAGAATGAGAGTACCGCTAGTAGCAGGCAACTGGAAGATGAATGGTTCGAGAGCCAGCATCGACGAATTGCTGACCGAGTTGGTGGCAGGTGTTGCGGGGATCGAGTCTGAAGTGGTCGTTTGCCCACCCTATGTTTTCCTGGCTCAAGTACAGAAGGTCGTTAGCAACGCAACAATTCTGCTGGGTGTTCAGAATATCAATGCCAATGCCAGTGGCGCTTTTACCGGAGAAGTATCTGCTGCTATGGTAGCCGAGTTTGGCTGTACATATGCCATCGTGGGTCACTCCGAGCGTCGCACCCACTACGGTGAGTCCGATGCGGTGGTGATGGAGAAATTCAAAGCCTGTCTGACTGCCAACTTGACCCCGATTCTTTGCGTGGGCGAAACCCTCGAGGAAAGAGAGGGGAAGATGACCGAGGAAGTGGTTACCACTCAGCTTCAAGCTGTCTTGAACGCAGTTGGCGTCGATGGGTTTCGACAGGCGCTTATCGCGTACGAACCAATCTGGGCAATTGGCACAGGGGTAAGCGCAACAGCAGTTCAAGCTGAAGAGGTACACCGGATCATTCGCAACCAATTTTCTGCTGCTGACAGTCGGGTTGCAGAGGAGATCCGAATTCTCTATGGCGGAAGCGTCAAAGCCGCCAATGCGGCGGAACTGTTTCAGCAGGAGAATGTGGACGGTGCGTTGGTGGGTGGTGCATCGCTTGATGTGGAAGAATTTATTAACATTTGTCGATCTGCGGGATAAAGACATGACGAATTTGGAAGTTGTGATTCTGGTCATACACGTGATGGCTGCCCTGACCATAATCGGAATGGTGATGTTACAGAGAGGCAAGGGTGCTGAGATGGGGGCTGGTTTCGGCAGCGGATCGTCTGCCACGGTTTTTGGTAGTTCCGGCAGCGGCAATTTCCTCACCAAAACGACAAGCATTGCAGCGGTACTGTTTTTTGTGACCAGTTTTTCGCTGGCGTATTTCGCCCGACAGAACTCACAAGTAGCCGGCGACCTGGGTATACCGACCATTGAGCAGGTAGAACCGACTCAGGGCGAAGACGTATCATTGCCTGAACTGGATATCCAAACTGAATCTGACGGGGTCCCGCAAGCTGATGTTCCCTCTGACGAAGCGGACCCGGACGTGCCCACGGTGGAATAGGCAGTCAGCGAATGGGTTTTATTTCATTGCCGAAGTGGTGGAACTGGTAGACACGCTATCTTGAGGGGGTAGTGGGGGTAACCCCGTGGAGGTTCAAGTCCTCTCTTCGGCACCACCTTTTCACAATCCAAAACTGTGACTTTGCGGACGCCGAAACCCGGCGTCCCGGGCATTAGTATTAAGAAATTCTGGCTGATAACCGATAGTTTCAGCTAAACTATAGTCCAGTTGGACTGTGAGGCAGAATAGTCGGCTATGCATTGTTGTTGACCACGTGAATATCCGACAATATAATCTCTGCCCTTGTAATTGCGGGGTGGAGCAGTCCGGTAGCTCGACGGGCTCATAACCCGTAGGTCGTAGGTTCAAATCCTACCCCCGCTACCAAAGATTTTGAAGCCCCTCGAGAGGGGCTTTTTGTTAGATACGGGATACGGTATCGAAAAGCCTGCATAAAGCTGAAACGTAATACAGGTGAACATGGGTGGGCTTATATGCCCATTTTTTGGTTATTGGGATGGGATACCCGCTTGATGATGAAGGATCGATTGCATGCGTTGATTGAACCGGTGGTCGCTTCACTGGGGTGTGAATTGTGGGGGATTGACTTTGTCGCTCACGGCAAAAGCTCACTCTTGAGAATCTATATCGATTCAGAGGAAGGTGTAAGTATCGGTGATTGTGAGAGAGTGAGTCGACAAGTCAGCAGTGTACTGGATGTGGAGGATCCGGTGCAGGGCCGATACACCCTTGAAGTTTCGTCACCAGGCCTGAATCGCCGACTATTCGATGTCTCTCAATATCCAGCCTATTTTGGTGCCAACGTTAAGATCGAGCTGCATCTTCCCTTCGAGGGACGCAGGAAATTCAGCGGGCTGTTGTGCGGCATCGAAAATGATGAGGTCATTGTCAGGGTCGATGAGGAGGAGTATCTACTTCCCATCGATGAGATAGAACGGGCCAATATCGTCCCCAATGGACGTTAGATTTGAACGCAATACGATTGTCAGATTGAGGCTACGTAATGGGAAAAGACATTTTGCTGGTAGTGGATTCGGTGTCGAATGAAAAGGGTGTTCCTAAAGACACTATATTTGAAGCCCTGGAGCTGGCACTCGCCACTGCTACGAAAAAGCGCTATGAAGCGGATGAAGTCGATCTGCGTGTAAGTATCGATCGGGAAACCGGTGATTACGATACGTTTCGATGCTGGACGGTGATAGCAGATGATGAGGAGAAGGAAATACCGGAAGCCCAATTGACTTTGACGGAGTCCCTCGAAAAGAATCCCGCCATAGAGATTGGCGGCGTGTGGGAAGAGCCGGTGGATTCTGTCGAGTTTGGCCGAATTGCAGCGCAGACCGCCAAGCAGGTCATCGTGCAGAAGGTGCAGGAAGCCGAACGAGCCTTGGTGGTGGAAGCTTATCTTTCTCGTGTCGGTGAACTGGTCAACGGGCAGGTAAAGAAAGTCACCCGCGATGCCGTGATCGTGGACCTCGGTAACAACGCAGAAGCGCTGTTGCCAAGAGAGCATTGGATTCCGAGGGAAGCGTTTCGGGTCGGTGACAGATTGAGAGCTCTGATGACGGAAGTGCGTCCCGACACGCGAGGGCCTCAATTGATGTTGAGCAGGACCGCTGCTGCAATGCTGGTTGAGCTCTTCAAGATCGAAGTACCTGAAATTTCAGATGGGATCATAGAGATATTGCGTTCCGCCAGAGATCCCGGATCTCGAGCGAAGATAGCCGTCAAAACTAACGATGGCAGGATTGACCCGGTGGGGGCGTGCGTCGGCATGCGCGGTTCACGTGTTCAGGCAGTATCGGGAGAATTGGGTAATGAGAAGATCGATATCGTCCCATGGGATGACAATATAGCGCAGTTTGTCATCAATGCGATGTCCCCGGCCGAAGTGATCTCCATCGTCGTGGATGAGGAAACCAGGAGTATGGATCTCGCTGTCGGCGAGGAGAACCTCGCCCAGGCAATCGGTCGAGGGGGCCAGAACGTAAAACTTGCCAGCGAGCTGACCGGTTGGGAATTGAACATCATGACCGAAGAAGCTGCATCCGAGAAACAGGTTCAGGAATCCACTGGCCTGATTGAGGCATTCATGAGGCAGCTTGATGTAGATGAGGACGTGGCAACGGTGCTGGTAGAAGAGGGCTTTACAACTCTTGAAGAAGTAGCCTTCGTTCCCATCGAAGAGATGTCAAGCGTGGAAGGTTTTGACGAAGGAATTGTCGAGGAACTGCGAAATCGTGCCAAGAATGCCCTGACCACCCAAGAACTTGCCAATGAAGAAGAATTGGACAGCACCGAACCAGCTGAAGAACTGCTTGAAATGGACGGTATGGACAGGCGACTGGCCTTTATACTGGCAAGTCGGGGCATAATAACCATGGAAGATCTCGCTGAACAGGCAATCGATGACTTGAGCGACATTGAGGAATTGGACGACGAGCGCGCGGGCCAGCTAATCATGACAGCCAGGGCGCCTTGGTTTGAAGACGAGGAGACGAAGGGGGCTTGACAGTCCTTGGAGGGTAAATGTAGATGGTAGACGTAACTGTAGAGAAGCTGGCAGAAATCGTTGGTACGCCGGCGGATCGGTTATTGAATCAGATGCAGGAAGCGGGGTTACCTCACGCAGCCATTGGTGACATCGTAACCGATCCGCAGAAACAGATTCTGCTAACGTTCCTGAAACGCAGCCATGGTGCTGAATTTGAGGCACCGAAAAAAATTACCTTGAAGAGGCGAACGCTTAGCACCCTGAAATCATCAGGTGCTGCTGGCCGAGGCAGGGTGGTAAATGTTGAGGTGCGCAAGAAACGTACCTACATCAAACGAGGCGTGGCGACCCCATCACCCCTGGTTGAGCCTGTTAGTGGCACAGCGACTCCGGAAATTACCAAGGGTGCCGAAGAGGAAGCGACGCGCAGAGCAGCACACGTGCAGGCGGAGGCGGAATCCGAGCAAAGAAAAGCGGAAGCAGCGAAAAGAGAAGCTGAGATAAAGGCTCAGGAGGAGATCAAGGAGGCCGAAAAGGCTGAAGCAGCCAAGGCTGCGGAAACTAAGGCCGCGCCGACCGCCAAGACGGCTGCAACGGCAAAGAAGAGAGAAGAGAGTGTTGCCGAGAGCAAAATCAGCAGTAGGAAGGATAGGCGTGATCGTCATGATCTGGATGAAGAAGCTAAACACACCGAAGCTAAGGGTAAACGGTCCTTAACGGATAGACAGAAACGGGCAAGCATCGAAGAAGAATTGCTGCCCGAAGAGGAAGACAGTGAAACCGCAGAGCCAGCGACGACCGCTGAATCCTCTACTTTGGTCCTCGGCAAAGGTGCCAGAACCAAAAGGCCGGGGGCATTTCCCAAGATGGGTAAGAGGCATGCCTTTGAGCGGCCCGAGGAGACGATCACTCACGAGGTCGAAATCGGCGAATCGATTACCGTGGCTTCTCTTGCCCAGAAGATGTCGGTGAAGGCTGCGGAGGTGATAAAAGTCCTGATGAATCTGGATGTCATGGCGACTATCAACCAGTCACTGGATCAGGAAACAGCCATTCTGGTGGTCGAAGAGATGGGCCACACGGTTAGGCTGTTTGAAGAAAACGCGATCGAACGGGAGCTTGCAGAATTACTGGTTTATGAGGGTGAAGAGGAACTCAGAGCTCCTGTGGTAACGGTGATGGGTCATGTAGACCATGGTAAGACATCACTACTCGACTATATTCGCAAGACCCAGGTAGCGGATCAGGAAGCTGGCGGAATTACCCAGCACATTGGTGCGTACAGAGTAGAAACGGAACAGGGACTCATATGCTTCATTGATACACCTGGCCATGCAGCTTTTACAGCAATGCGCGCCAGAGGAGCAAACTGTACTGATATAGTCATACTGGTGGTGGCGGCTGACGATGGTGTGATGCCGCAAACCGAAGAAGCAATCCAGCATGCCAAAGCAGCCGAGGCGCCATTGGTGGTTGCCTTGAACAAGATAGACAAAGAAGGAGTGGATTTAGAACGGGTGAAGAATGAGTTGGCGGGCAAAGAGGTCATCCCCGACGATTGGGGAGGCGACACGCAGTTTATTCCGGTCTCTGCACAGACAGGAGAAGGGATAGACGGACTGTTGGAAGCTGTCTTGCTGCAGGCAGAACTGCTGGAGCTGACCGCCAAAGAGAATGGCCCGGGACAAGGCGTTGTCATCGAATCACAACTGGATAAAGGACGCGGTCCGGTAGCGACTCTATTGATCCAAAATGGGACCCTGAAGCAAGGCGACCACATTGTGGCAGGGGACCAGTCCGGCAGGATTCGCGCTATTCACGATGAATTTGGCAAGAAGATAACGTCAGCCGGTCCCTCAACCCCTGTTAGCGTGCTGGGTCTAGGTGGCACACCTGCAGCAGGTGATGTATTCCTGGTGACCACGGAGGATAAGAAAGCTCGTGAGTTGGTTGAATTCAGACGAACTAAAGCTAAAGAGGATCGTTTGGCTTCGCCGGCTGCTAGTTTGGACACACTATTTGACAGTTTCGGTGAGGGAGAAATCAAGTACCTCAATATCGTATTGAAGGCGGATGTGCGCGGATCGCAAGAGGCAATCTCTTCAGCGCTACTGGATCTGGGCAACGATGAAGTAAAGGTGAAGATAATTGCAGGTGGTGTCGGCGGAATTACCGAGTCTGATGTCAATCTGGCGATTACGTCCAATGCGGTGATATTTGGGTTTAACGTGCGAGCGGATAATGCAGCCAAGAAACTAGTCGAAGCTGAGGGCATGGATCTTCGCTACTACAAGGTGATCTACGATATCGTTGATGATGTCAAGACCGTGCTATCTGGCATGTTGGCGCCCGAAGTCAGGGAAGAAATTATCGGAATTGCCGAGGTGAGGGATGTTTTCCATTCCAAGAAATTCGGGCAGATTGCCGGGTGCATGGTAACGGAAGGCGTAGTCTACCGTAATAAGCCAATCAGAGTGTTGCGCGACAACGTTGTGATTTTTGAAGGAGAATTGGATTCACTGCGACATTTCAAGGATGAAGTCAGCGATATTCGAAATGGTACGGAGTGTGGAATAGGCGTTAAGAACTACCATGACGTGAAGGTCAAAGATCAGATTGAGGTATTTGAAAGCACGGAAGTTGCACGCATTTTATGATGTGGAATACCGTTTATGCCCAAGGAATTTAGTCGCGGACAGAGGATTGCAGATCTCATTCAGCGTGAGCTGGCCCAACTCATTCTGCGAGAACTGAGAGATCCAAGATTGGGAATGGTGACCATCAATGAAGTTAAGGCCAGTCGGGATCTCGCTTTTGCAGATGTGTACATCACTCTGCTGAATGAAGAGAGCAGTGAGGACCGTGAGGGTTGCTTGGATGTACTGAACAAAGCACAAGGGTTCTTAAGAAGTCAGTTGGCTCGCATCCTTAAGACCCGCACTACACCGAAGTTACGTTTTCACTACGATAACAGTGTCGCTGACGGCCAATATTTGTCAAAACTGATCGATGCAGCAGTACATGAGGACAATAGTCGAAGACCGTCCGCAGAGAGGGAGAAGATTGAAGAGAAGCCAGAGAAAAGGTAGATCGATCAGCGGGATATTATTGTTAGACAAAGCGCAAGGATTGACCTCCAATGCAGCTTTACAGGAGGTCAAAAGGTTATTCAGTGCTGGGAAAGTGGGCCATACGGGGAGTCTGGATCCATTGGCGACGGGAATACTGCCCTTGTGTTTCGGGGAGGCCACCAAGTTTTCTCAGTTTCTCCTCGATGCCAACAAACGTTATCTGGCTACATTCAAGCTGGGTGTGGCTACGGATACCGGGGATGCGGACGGAGAAGTCATCGCCCAGCATCCTGTAGAGAATATCGACAGAAGCAAGGTAGTGGCTCTGCTGTCTGAATTTACCGGTGAGATTCAGCAGATCCCGTCGATGTACTCGGCATTGAAGTATAAAGGCAAACCCCTGTACAAATTGGCGCGACAGGGCATCGAGGTAGAGAGAAAAGCCCGGACCGTGACCATCATGAAGATGGATCTGGTCTCATTTGAAGAAGACCAGTATGTATTGGACATTCTGTGCAGCAAGGGTACCTATATTCGCAGCCTTGCAGAGGATATGGGCACGAAGTTGAAGTGTGGTGCCCATGTGAGTGAATTAAGGAGGCTGGGTTCCGGTCCATATGATGTGAAAGACTGTTATACTGTGGAGGAGCTAGCGTCCATTAAGGACCAGCGCGGCTTGAATTCGTTGGATGGCTGTTTACTGCCATTGTCGACAGCAGTGATGGACTGGCCGGCTGTCAACCTCCCGGAAATTACCGCCTTCTATCTTCGCCAGGGTCAAGCGGTGCAGATCGCACACGCGCCGACGCAAGGATGGGTGAGAATCTTCGGGGAGTCAGAGGGCGGTGGCGAAGGGAAGGATTTTATCGGTGTGGGTGAAATTCTGGGGGATGGCCGCATTGCTCCCAGAAGGTTGGTCGCATCACGGTAATCGTGGGTCGATTCACCATAATGGCAGGACGCGCGCAATGGTGGGTCGCATCACGGCTATATGTAAGGTAGAAACCACGGTTGCTTCTGTAGATATGCATGGTTGCAATCGATCAATAACGAGTGACGAGGTCACTAAAGCATATTCAATGGAGTATAGAAGATGGCGTTAACTACCGATAGCAAGGCTGAGATCGTTAAGGATTTCGGCAGGGTTGAAAACGATACTGGGTCCCCTGAAGTGCAGATTGCATTGCTCACGGCCAATATTGAGCAACTGCAGGATCATTTCAAGGAACACAGCCATGATCACCACTCTCGGGTGGGATTGATCAGGATGGTGAGTCAGAGAAGAAAACTGCTGGACTACCTTAGAAAGAAAAGTACCGACAGATATTTAGAGTTGATCAAAAAGCTTGGATTACGTCACTAAGGAAAGCTCCCATCCGGTTGCACTTGCTGCAACGACAAAACGACAAACACAAATTAATAAGCTATATCACATGGGAGGTATTCTATTGTGAACCCGATTTCTAAGACCTTTAATTACGGCAATCAGCAAGTAACCCTGGAAACTGGCACGATCGCCAGACAGGCAACTTCATCCGTGTTGGCAAGCATGGATGGCACGGTAGTGCTGGTGGCTGTGGTTGGCGTAAAAGATGCAACTTCCGGTCAGGACTTCTTTCCGTTGACCGTGAATTACGAAGAGAAAACCTATGCCGCCGGGAAAATACCCGGTGGATTTTTCAGACGAGAGGGCCGGCCTTCAGAGAAGGAGATGCTGACCAGCAGACTGATTGACCGACCGATCAGGCCCCTCTTTCCGAAGGGATTTATGAATGAAGTGCAGGTCACCTGTACGGTGGTTTCTGCAAACAAAACAAGCGATCCCGATATCGTCGCAATGATCGGCGCCTCGGCGGCGCTCTGTCTCTCCGGAATTCCGTTTGACGGACCTATAGGGGCCGCACGCGTTGGCTTCTTGGATGAGGGATACCTGCTTAATCCGAACTTTGAGGAGCTAAAGACCTCCGATCTGAATATGGTCGTGGCGGCAACAGATAAAGCGGTACTGATGGTGGAATCCGAAGCCAAAAGTCTGACCGAAGATCAAATGCTGGGCGCCGTGCTGTTTGCCCAGCAGGAACAGCAAGTGGTGATCAGGGCGATTAACGAATTGGTGGCCGAAGCAGGCAATGAAGGTTGGCAGTGGCAACCAGCCGAGGTCAACGAGACTTTGAGGAACGAAATCCGGACAAGATTTGAAGAACCCATCGGCGCAGCCTATCGGATCGAGGCAAAAACGGAGCGGCAGGATGCGCTGTCTGAACTCAAGACTAAAGCGGTAGCTGACCTTGCCGGGGAACCTGACGCGGACGAGATTCTGGAGGAGTTTTCAGCACTGGAAAAAAGCATCGTGCGCCGACGCATTATTGCCGGGGAATCGCGAATCGATGGGCGGGATAGTAAAACCGTTAGAGATATCTCCGTAGTCGCGGGGATCCTACCGAAAACCCACGGATCTGCACTGTTTACCAGAGGGGAGACGCAAGCGTTGGTCACGGCAACCCTTGGATCAACGAGGGATTCAGCAATCGTCGATGCTTTGGAAGGAACCTATCGAGATGCGTTCATGCTGCACTATAATTTCCCGCACTATTGCGTGGGAGAAACCGGGTTTTCAGGCGGACCCAGAAGGAGGGAGATTGGACACGGTCGTCTGGCGCGCAGAGGAATTGCCTCAGTATTACCGGACAACGAAACATTTCCCTTTACGCTTCGCATCGTATCTGAGATTACTGAATCCAATGGTTCGAGTTCCATGGCCAGCGTCTGTGGTGCCAGTCTAGCGTTGATGGATGCCGGCGTGCCTGTTACATCGGCAGTGGCTGGTGTCGCTATGGGATTGGTCAAAGATGATGACGGCTTTTGTGTACTGACCGACATACTGGGAGATGAGGATCACCTTGGTGATATGGACTTCAAGGTCGCCGGAACAGACGTAGGGATAAATGCGCTGCAGATGGATATCAAGATTCAGGGAATCACCGAAGAGATTATGGAAGTGGCCCTGGCGCAGGCCAGAGAAGCCAGATTACACATTCTAGGTGAAATGAACAAAGTGATCAGTGAGCCGCGAGCGGAGGTATCGGAAAACGCGCCTGCCATGACCACGTTAAAGGTGGACTCGGATAAGATCAGAGACATTATCGGAAAAGGTGGCGCGACCATTCGAGCAATAACGGAAGAGAGCGGGGCATCCATCGACATTGACGATGACGGTACGGTGCACATTTTCGGTGAAGGAAAAGCGTCACGCGATGCTGCTGTACAAGCCATTGAGACGATTACCGCCGATGCCGAAGTGGGTCAGATCTACCACGGCAAGGTGGTCAAGATTACGGATTTTGGCGCCTTCGTGAATATCCTGCCTGGCAAGGACGGACTGGTTCACATTTCTCAGATTGCCCAGAAGCGAGTGGAGAAAGTGACAGACTATCTATCCGAAGGTCAACAGGTAGACGTGCTCGTCCTCGATGTGGAACGAGGGCGCATCAAGCTGACCATGAAAGGACTGCCGGAGACTGAAGCTGAAACAGCGACTGAATCTGGAAGTTAGGCTTCTAGAACGAGACCCCTGACCAAGTTGGCGGACAGTGGGTCGATACAGAAGGGTTAACCTGCAGGGCTGCCCTTCTGTCCTCAGTTGTCCCGGTGCGGACTTCTGTTAATCAAATCCTCAACTACAGACGGATCTGCCAGGGTGCTGGTATCTCCCATGTCATCCATGTTGTCCGCCGCAATATTCCGCAGAATGCGTCGCATGATTTTTCCGGATCGGGTTTTCGGTAACCCCGGCGCCCACTGGATGATATCCGGTTTTGCGATGGCACCTATCTCCGTCCTGACAATATCGATTAGTTCCAGGCGCAACTCTTCCGACTCCTCGATGTCATGCATTAACGTAACGTACGCATAGATTCCCTGACCTTTGATATCGTGCGGATAGCCGACCACGGCTGCTTCCGCTACGGCCTCGTGTAGAACCAGTGCGCTCTCCACTTCAGCGGTTCCCATTCTATGGCCGGAGATATTGATGACATCATCAACGCGACCCGTTATCCAGTAGTACCCCTGCTCATCCCTGCGGGCTCCGTCTCCGGTAAGATAACAACCCTCGTATGTCGAGTAGTAGGTTTTGATGCACCTGTCATGGTCTCCGAAAACTGTTCGAATCTGACCAGGCCACGAGTCTGTAATCACCAGATTGCCGGAGGAGGCACCATCCAGCACATTGCCGTCGGAATCCAGCAAGGCCGGTTTGATTCCGAAAAACGGTAACGTAGCTGACCCGGGTTTGAGATCGATGGCCCCCGGCAGGGGAGTTATCATGATGCCGCCAGTTTCAGTCTGCCACCAGGTATCCACGATGGGGCAGCGTTGCTCGCCCACGACGTGGTAATACCAGTTCCATGCTTCCGGATTGATTGGTTCCCCAACAGTTCCGAGAAGTCGAAGCGATTGACGCGAAGTTTCATTTACAAATGTGTCTCCTTGTCCCATCAACGCCCGTAAGGCGGTGGGGGCAGTGTAGAAGATATTGACCTTGTGCTTATCCACCACCTGCCAAAAACGGGCTGCCGATGGATAAGTAGGAATACCCTCAAACATCAGAGTAATCGCACCGTTGGCGAGAGGCCCGTAGACGATGTAGGAGTGTCCGGTTACCCAGCCTACATCTGCTGTACACCAGAAGATATCGCCGTCATGGTAATCGAACACATACTTGTGAGTCATAGCGGCTTGCAGCATATAGCCGCCGGTCGTATGCAAAACGCCCTTCGGTTTGCCGGTTGAGCCGGACGTGTAGAGGATGAAAAGAGGATCTTCGCTGGACATCGATTCCGCCGGGCAATCTGCACTGGCGGACTCGATGGCCTGGTGATACCAGATATCCCTGCCGTCGGTCCAGGGAACTTCGTTGCCGGTTCTCTGAATCACGATCACCGTGTGTGCGTCCGGACATCCGGACAGTGCAGTATCGGTATTCTGCTTGAGCGGAACGGGCCTGCCGCCCCTTAATCCCTCGTCAGCAGTGATTATCGTCCGGCAGTCGGAATCCAGAATTCGATCCTGCAACGCCTGCGGAGAAAACCCACCGAACACCACCGAGTGAATGGCACCGATTCGTGCACATGCCAGCATCGCGAATGCTGCTTCAGGGACCATCGGCATATAGATGCAGACCCGATCACCCTTCGTAACGCCCCGGCTCTTCAGCACGTTGGCAAGACGGCAGACTCGATCGTGCATCTCGCGGTAGGTAATCTTCTTCTCGATGGAAGGATCATCACCCTCCCAGATGATAGCCACCTGATCCCCTTTGGATTCGAGATGCCGGTCGATGCAGTTGCTACTGGCGTTTAGCTCCGCGCCCAGGAACCAGCCTACTTCACCCTTAGTGAAATCCGATTCGCTGACCTTGGTCCAAGGTTTGTTCCAGCTTAGAAACTCATTCGCTCGCGCCGCCCAGAATTCGTCCGGTTCATTGATCGAGGCAGCATACCACTCGGCATATTGTTCGTTGGTGAGATGAGCTCTGTTTCTAACCGTCTCAGGGACAGGATAGATTTTGTCAGCCATGGTCGACTCCTAGACGAATTACTCTTTGGTTGAACTGCTCTGTTTCCGATACATCGCGATCAGACCGGTGGTAGAAGAATCTTGAAATCCCATCCGGTTCTCCTCGCCGTTAACCTGAGCGAAGATGTTGTTACTCAGTTGCTTGCCCAATTCCACACCCCACTGGTCAAAGGAATTGATTCCCCAGATGATGCCCTGACAGAATACCTTGTGTTCGTAAAGAGCGATCAAGGCACCTATGTTTCGAGGCGTGGCACGCTCCATAACAATGGTATTGCTGGGGTGGTTGCCAACGATCACTTTATGGGGTGCTAGGCGTTTGGCATCACTGATATTCATTCCCCCACTGGTCAGCTCCTCTATGATCTCATCTTTCCCTTTTCCCATCATCATGGCCTGACTCTGGCTGAGACAATTCGAAAACAGCCAGTCCTGGTGCGATTGCAGCTTGTGCTGAGCTTGTGTTGAGATAATAAAATCCGCCGTTACGAATCGGTTGCCCTGATGGAGCAATTGATGAAACGCATGTTGACCATTTGTGCCCTCGCCGCCCCAGATTATGGGGGCTGTCTTGACTGCGACTTCGGCACCGTCTCGCGTCACCGATTTACCGTTACTCTCCATTTCCAGTTGCTGCAGGTGGGCTGGCAGATCTCTCAGTTGATGATCGTACGGGATGATGGCATGAGTCTCGGCGCCGAAAAAGTTGATGTACCAGATCCCCAATAGAGCCAGTAATACTGGTAGATTAGCGTTCAGGTCAGCCTCCCTGAAATGGGTGTCCATGGCATGAGCGCCCGCCAGCAGTTCACGAAATACATCGAATCCGAGGGTGATGCACAGAGGCAAACCAACTGCGGACCAGAGCGAGTAACGCCCGCCCACCCAGTCCCACATGGGGAATAGATGATCCGCTTCGATGCCGAACTGCAGGGCGGCTTCGCGGTTGGCAGTTACTGCCAGGAAGTGATTGCTGATGGCAGCTTCCCGGATGCCGCTTTGCAGCAGCCAATCCCGGGCTGTGCCTGCATTTAGCCTGGTCTCAAGCGTGCTAAATGATTTGGAAACGACGATGAAAAGTGTCTCCTGCGGGTCCAGCCTGCTCAAGAGATCGCTGACATGGGAACCATCGACGTTGGCTAGGTAGTAACAGATAACATCCGCTGACAGGTAGGACTTCAATGCCTGAGAAACTGTCTTTGGTCCGAGGTAGGAACCGCCGATGCCGATGTGCACGACGGTGTTGATCGGTTTGCCGCCGGACCCTCGCCACTCACCAGCGCGAATTCTGCTGCTGCAGCGCTCCATCCGGGCAAGGCAGTCGCCGACTTCTGCGCCGATATCGTGCCCGTCAATCTGCAGATCCTCTTTAGCTGGATTCCTGAGAGCGAAGTGCATTGCGGCTCTGTCTTCGGTAGCGTTGATCTTCTCGCCGTTGAACATTGCCTCGATTGCACCGGGCAGGTCACTCGCCCCGGCAAGATCGACCAACAGATCCAGGCTATCGGCCGTGACGAGATTCTTTGAGTAATCCAGAAACAGGTCAGCGCCCGTGACTGAATATCTTTCAAACCGATTCGCATCCTCTCTAAAGAGGTCAGTGATACGGCGTTCAGTCAGATGCTGACGGTGATGCAGTAGTTTCTGCCAAGCTGCTGTCTGTGAAATATCCATTGCCTGGCAACAACTAGGGGTTAGTCGATGGATCAACTTGAAGGTTATCGATCAGCCTGGTCTTTCCGAGGTATGCAGCGGCGAGGATGATCAGCTCGTTGTCATTCACGATCGCCGTCTCAAGCGTACGGGCGTTCCTGATAGAAAAATAGTCGGGTACAAAACCGGCCTTTTCTAACGCAGAGGTGCCTTCCTTTTCGATCTCCGCGAAATTTCGATCGCCGCTCTCCAGTGCCGATCTTGCGTCCCTGATCGATTGATTCAGTTTGGGTGCAATATTGCTTTCTTTCTTGTCGAGGTAGTTGTTCCTTGAGCTCATCGCCAGTCCAGTGGGCTCTCGTACGATCGGACAACCAACAATTTCACCCGGCAGGAGCAGATCGTCAACCATCATGCGGATAATCGTCAGTTGCTGGAAATCCTTCAAGCCAAAAACCGACACATCCGGGCGGATGATATTGAGCAGTTTGCAGACTACTGTGGTGACTCCTGCAAAGTGGGTGGGACGCGATTCACCACATAGGATAGCGGATATGCCGGGAACCTTGACCTCCGTTTGGCTACCTGTGCCGGCGGGATACATCTCCTTGGCAGAGGGCGCGAACAACAGGTCTGTGTTCTCAGCCAGCAGCGCTTCAGTGTCCGCTGCAAGTGTACGCGGATAGCTGTCCAGATCTTCGTTCGGGCCAAACTGCAGCGGATTGACGAAGATACTTGCCACCACATAGTCAGCAATCGTGCGCGCGTGTCGAACCAAACTGAGGTGGCCCTCATGAAGGTTGCCCATGGTAGGGACGAGGGCTATCTTGGCTCCCCGCTCTCTGACATCAGCGAGGATCTCTGTGCTCCGCCTAATGGTGTGAATCGTCTTCATGCCGGCAGGTGCAGCTAGTAACAGTGCTCGGGGGCAGGGAATGCGCCGCTTTTCACAGCTTCCACATAGGCACTGATGGCGCCCTGGATTCCGTTTGTGCTTTCCGGCAGAAAGTTCTTGACGAAGCGCGGCAGCCTGATCGACGGCGGCGTTATGCCAAGCATATCGTGGACTACCATAATCTGCGCGTCAGTGTCGGGACCCGCTCCGATGCCGATCACCGGGATGCGTAAGGCCTCGGTGATCGCCTTGGCCAGAGAAACAGGCACACACTCCAGTAGCAGAATACTCGCTCCGGCCTCCTCGAGTATCTTGGCCTCCGATATCATCTTTTCAGCCTTAGCGGGATTTCGGCCTTGCACCCGAAAGCCACCCAGTCGATTGATGGATTGGGGAGTGAGTCCCATATGGGCACAAACCGGAATTCCTCTTTCGGCGAGTAACCGGGTTGATTCAGCCAACCAGGCGCCGCCTTCAAGTTTTACGATCTGTGCGCCAACCTGCATGAGTGCTGCAGCATTTTCCAGTGACTGAGCTTCCGACGCGTAACTCATGAAGGGCAGATCCGCCATCAACATGGCCCCTCTGTTGCCACGCCTTACACAGGTCGTGTGGTAAATCATGTCATTCATGGTAACCGGCAGCGTGCTGTCGTGGCCTTGTAGCACCATTCCCAGCGAGTCCCCCACAAGAATGAGGTCGATCCCGGCAAGGCACTCCAATTCGGAAATGCAGGCATCATAGGCTGTCAGACAGGCAAATTTCTTCCCCCTCTTCTTCATGTTGGATAGCGTGGTGAGTGTGACTTGGGCCCGAGGCGTTTGCGCTGGAGGCTCACTTTTTGCAGCCGCTGACTTTCTTTTAGCTGCCGGTCGTTTCTTGACTGTCTTCTTCCTGGTCGCTTTCTTCGTCGTCACTGTTTGCTTCCTCGCAGTGGTGTGCTGTCTAGATGCCGATATCCCTGTCGTGATGGTTACTGTGGATTGTGCTCCTCTGACTGTCCGCTAAAGAATGGAGGGTTTGGGGTTAAAGTAGTGTCTTCCCGCTCTGGCTTCCAGCAGGTATTTTATCAGTTGCTGGTAATCCTGTTCACTATTTGCCAGATCTATATCGGTGGCATTTACGATCAGGAGGGGCGCAACATCATAGTAGTGAAAGAACTCAGTGTAGGCGT
>JASMJM010000084.1 GCA_030749725.1 Pseudomonadales bacterium
AATTCAGCAGGGGCGCAAGTTTGAGCAACTGGGCATCGATCACTTCGAGGAACCGATCCCGAACTACGATCTTCCAGGGCTGAAGCAGGTGTCTGATGCGTTGGATGTTGCCGTTTCCGCCGGAGAGCAGGATTCCTTCCGCTGGTGGTTCCACAACCTGGTGCTGCTGGGTAATCCGGATATTCTCCAGCCCGATATTCTAAATGCTGGTGGACCCTCGGAAGTGAAGCGGATTTACGAGATGGCCAACACGCTGGATAAGCCAGTCATGCCACACAGCCCACAGGCTGGGATCAACAGTATGGCATCGCTGCATGTGTATTCGACGGTACAGAATGCAACACGGCCACATGAGTTCTCCACTGAATTTTCGGGCCCATTGGATGAGATCGCCGAACTATACGGGGAAGGAGTGATCCCAAAGAACGGCGAGATGGTTCTGTCCGAAGCGCCCGGTCTCGGCATCGAGTTGAACGAAACGGCCCTGGCTCGATTCACGCTCTGATTCGGTGGTTGGCGCGGAGCGCAAGTCTATTGGTCCAGCCACGGGAACCGATAGGCAAATGCATCTTTCCCGGATGCGTGATCCGATTGGCCACGGCCTGTTATGGCGAGCTTGCTGCCATCCAGCTTTGGATCCACATAGCTCTCGAACCAGCCCTCGAGGTCACGAATCATGGTCCTGATGCGATCGCGGTGACCAGGACGACTGAAAAGATTCTTCAGCTCCCCTGGATCCTCAGCGACGTTATAGAGTTCATGTGCTCCACCTGGATAACGCCAGACTAGTTTCCATTCCTCTGATCGAATCATCCTCACAGGGCCGTACTCATCGTAGACGTATATGTTTTCTCTTGGCCCCATTTCCTTCCCTGCTAACAAAGGAGCGAATGAACGTCCCGGCAATCCTTCCGGAAACCGGTCGGTCAACCCGGCATATTCCAGAAGGGTAGGCAACCAGTCGTACTGGCTGAGTAGATGGGTATTGACGATACTCTCCGGCACATATCCCGGACGACTGATCAGGCAAGGCACCTTCACACTGGTATCGAACATGTTCTGCGGCCAGGTGGCGTTACCTTTTCCATACAGGCCGTGGTGCCCCATATTCATACCGTTATCACTCATAAACACAACCAGGGTGTTACTGCGCAGGTCCTTGTCGTCCAGCCAATCCAACAGCCGCCCTACGTTGCGGTCCATGCCCTCAATTGCTGCAAAGTATCCGGCCAGGTTGCGTCTGCGCCCCTCCGCATCGACCGGCCAAGCAGTTAGACCCATTGGCAATGGTTCCTCGTGACCCGGCACGGAGTCGAATGGACAATTGTTGTAGTAGTCATCCCAGATGTCCTGAGGATGCTGCCTTCGTCCCCAGGGGGCGTGGGGAGCGGTGAAGTGTACGTTTAGACAGAAAGGGCGATCAATACCGGCCTGGCCTTCAAGGAACTTAAGGGCATTGTCGGTAAAGAGATCACTCGAATAGGCGCCTTCGTGCACAACCAGCTCGCCGTTTTCCACCACGGGCGCCTTGAAATACTCGCTGGCGCCATGGGGCATAGGATTCCACGTCTGAAATCCGCAGCGCGGCTGCAGGCCGTCACCCAGATGCCACTTGCCGCTGAGGCAAGTCTCGTACCCGGCATCGCCCAGCATTTCCGCATAGGTCGGCATCCCGGCAAGAAACTGAACCTTGTCAGCCGGAACTGGCGTATCGAGTCCACCGGCGCCGGCATCAGCCTGCCAGTGCAGAAAGTCGTGAACGCCGTGCTGCGAAGGAATCCGACCTGTCAGAATGGACGCCCGGGCAGGCGAACATACGGGTGAAGTACAAAAGAAATTATCGAATCGAACCCCTTCCCTGGCTAGACGGTCCAGATTGGGTGAGCGTATTTCAGCATTTCCGGCACAGCCCATCGCCCAAGCGCCCTGGTCATCGGTGAGAACAAACAGCAGGTTCGGTTGTTCAGGATTGCGACTGGCCATATCTCTTAGTCCTAGGCAGCTGTGCTGGAAATCATGGATTCAAGGTTGGACGATGCAGCCTTTTGCTGCCGTCCGGATCATACAACCACACGACACAGAAGGCACATGCCGCTGCGAGACCCTGTACTCTACTGTGCTGCCACACGCTTGCCGAAAGTCAGCTGTTTCTGCATTGCCCAGGGGGGATCACAGGTTATCCATACCACAATCTGGTTCCCGATTACGGATCGGACGCCTGCACCACCACTGAACCTTTCGGCGGATGCTGAAAACAGAGTGGTGTCGACTCGTTAATCGAGTTCCTCCTGGGAGCAAACCAATAATGAAACACCCACTGAAATATCGACTCTTCGCAGTCGTGATCCTGTTTACCGCACTCTACTGCTCAGCCGACATACCCATCAGCCCGACCAGCAACGATCAGCTGCCAGATGCAATCGTCGGCAAAGCGTCTGCACCCCTGGGCGAAGCCATTGCGTATTTCAGCAAGAATCCACGCGCCAAGGGATATCTGGCGGTACCGGCAACGCCAGATAAGAAAGGCGCTGTAATCCTGATCCATGAGTGGAACGGATTGACGGACCGGGTACGTCAGACGGCAGACGCAATGGCTGCGGAAGGCTATGTCGCTTTGGCGGCCGATCTGTATTCCGGGAGAGTGGGGACCAGCCGGGAGGAGAATATGGCCCTGGTGCGCGAAACTCTGGCCGATATGGATGAGATCGTGAACAACCTGGATGCTGCTGCGAGTTACCTGAAAGGCAGATCCGATGTAAACGGTAAGGTTGCCGCGATTGGCTGGTGCTATGGTGGCGGCGTCGCCCTTTCCTATGCCCTTGGCAGTGACAATCACGAGGGAACGGCGATTTTCTATGGTCGGCTGCTGGACGATCCGGAAGAGATGAAGAAGATTCATCACGAGATTCTGGGCACTTTTGCCGGTCTGGACCGTGGCATCACACGGGAGCATGTAGACAATTTCGTCAAGGCGCTACGCCAAGCGAAGGTTGCCAACGACGTACACGTCTACGACGATGTCCAACATGGCTTCTGGCTGCATGTGGACCGTGATATGGAACGCAACCAGGGACCGGCGCTCGACGCCTGGAAGCGACTCAAGGCCTATCTGCGGAGAACACTGAGTTAGTCTCCCCCGATTCCTGTGTCACCTGCGCAGCGTGCCAGACGTACGGTTCTTCTCCTTTTGCCCAAGTTCGGTCAGTCGGGGGAGGTTGAGTTTTGCTTCAGAAAGGACAACCGTCGATGGATCAGTCGTCCAGCAATAGCACGTTTAAGCTGCCAAATCTTTCGAAATCCCGGTCGTTGGTCAAGATTTCCGATATGCCCTGCTCCCGACATAGCGCCACAATCTGAGCATCGAATACTAAATTCCCACGAGCACCAGACTCGTTGAGGAGAGCCTTCAGATGCTCGAAAAAACTCGACCCAGGTGAAGCAATACGACAAGTCGGCGATTCGAGGAGTTCCTCAATGAAACGAGTAGCTAAGGGCGTTTTGGATGGCGGATTAAAGACCCTTGCATGCGTGACAACGCGTAAGAATTCTGTAATGCAGAAGACGGGTATAGCCCAAGGTTCCCTCCCTTCTGCTAATTCGGTCAGCCACTCCAGAGAGGTCTTGTGTAAATCTGTTTCAGCCCGATGTGCATAGATCAGTATGTTTGTATCGACTGCGATCATTCGTTATCTATAACGCTATAGAGCGCCTCTCTATTGGATATATCCACGTTGGGTGATCTGGTGCCTTCCACTACAGTAGGCTTTAGTGTGAATTTCGGTCCCTGATGATATACCGGCAGCAGCTTGGCTTTGAGTGCTTCCTCCACGAAACGCGTCAGCGTCACGCCATCCTGTGATGCTCTTTTCTTAGCGTTAGTGAGCACCTGGTCATCGAGATTGAGCGTCGTCTTCATAGCAGTATCTCCACGTTTGCCATATCTACCATACTACAGGCCCATATATATGGCAAAGAGACCCGCATGGTGCTTTCGCATTCTATCTCGGGATCAAGTAATCTCTCCCGATCAAGCACACCGTGAGGAGCTTACATGTATCGAGTCGTTAAGTATGTGGCGCTCACACTATCGATTCTTGTGACTGCCTGTCAGCAGGATCGCGGTGCAGAAGAGACCGGATCGGAAAAGGCAGAAACAGTTATCGCTCCGGCCGCCGACTATCTGTCTGCGGGTTTGCGCACAAGAGTCGAACGGCTCAAGAGAGAGGTGACTGCGACGCCGTCGACCGTAGAGATCATCGAAGATCGCGTCGACGTTCTGTGGAAGTGGGCCAACGCCATGGCCTTGCGCGACGGGGGCTTACGCTTCGCACCCAATCTTCCGGCGGTAGTGGCACAGATTCGCGGTCAGCTGTCCGGCTACGATCTTCATACCCACCCGGATGGATCGCCGGATGAAGCGACCATTGCCCGTGCACTCGAGGGTGCCCGACAGGGCAACGCACTACAACGGGCCTTGAGCGCTTACGTCGGGGAGCTGACATTAAGAGAGGAGCAACCGGACGTATTCGGTCAGCTGACCTCGGATACCGAGGGTCCCTTTCCGGCCGGCAGTTACCAGACCATTCGTCAGACCTGGACTGTGGGCAGCAGGAATCTGGAACCCGGGGCCTATCTGATGGTGGCGCAACACTTTATGGCCGCCCAGGGGCGCTATCAAGCAAATGATCAGGGCTCTGAAAACTACGTGTCCATAGCCAGTTCAAATCTTGACGCAGTGTTCACTCCTTCGACGCGGCCTATGCAGGGCATGCACGGCGGATTCAGGAGACCGGCTAACAACCTGGCTTTTCAACTTGACAGCGGCTCTTTGACGAAAGGAGACACGGTCACCATCACCTACGGCGACCGTCGCTTCGGATCACCGGGTTTTAGAATTCAGGCCGTAAGTAACGACTCCTACCAATTGCCTTTGTACCTGTCCTTCGCGTCCGACCCCGTCAACTACCTACTCGATCCGACGGCATTCGAAGTGATTGGCGCTGAACCCGCTGGTGTGCATGGTTTCACAACATCGATCGTGAAAGTGAATGAACCCTTTTCGCTGGCGGTGCGGGTAGAGGACACCTATTACAACAAGGCATCCGGGCCCATGCCCGGCATGCTGGTACGGCTGAACGGTAAACCATTTGCAGAGATTCCGGCCGGAAATCAAGCCATCAACCGAATCGATGACATCAAACTTACCGAACCCGGCACCTATCGTTTCTCGCTGCAATCTCCGGATGGAACTATCTCTGGTGAATCCAACCCTGTCTGGGTCCAGCAGGATCCTCCCTACCGGATCTATTGGGGGGAAACCCACGGGCACAGCGGCTTCGCAGAGGGGCAGGGAACTCCGGAAGGATTCTTTCGTTTTGGGCGGGATGAGGCGCGGCTCGACTTTCTCACATTGTCGGAACACGACATCTGGCTGGATGACGGCGAATGGGAGCGCATGCGCAAAACAGTCAAGGAATTCAATAGGGAGGGGGAATTCATTACCTATCTCGGCTATGAGTGGACAGTAACGCACAGTCGTGGTGGCCACCACAATGTGCTGTACAGAACCCCTGAGGCGCGTGACAGGGTGGGGGTGCAATTCCACCCGGTACTGTTCGAACTCTATGCTGGTTTGCGCGATCGGTATCAAACCGATGACGTGCTGATTATTCCCCACGCCCATCAGGCGGGATACTGGCACGCCAGTGATGGGGAGATGGAAACCCTGGTGGAGATTCACTCTCTGCATGGATACTTTGAATGGTTCGGGCGCATGTACCTGGAGCAGGGATTCAACACCGGTTTCATCGCGGCGTCCGACGATCATCTGGGGCACCCGGGCTATACCAGTGTTCGGCCCAGCGGCTTTATTTATCAGGGCGGCCTGGCTGCGGTTCGTGCCGGTGAAAAGACAACCGATGCACTGTTCACTGCCATGAAACAACGTAAAACATATGCCACGAGTGTAGATCGCATCATCCTCGCCATGGATGTCAATGGCACAGAGATGGGTGGTGTCGCCGCGCTGTCCCCAACCAGAACCATTAAGGGGCAGGTGATGGGTACGTCTGCTATCGATACCGTTAGCGTAATCAAGAACGGGAGGCTTCTGGCAGAGCAGGACTATCGGGTGACGCAGCAATTGGCAGGCGACTTTACCCATGTGGAACTGACGTTTTACTCGCCATCCCACAGTGCCGGTCACGAACATGACAATCCCCGTGCGTGGCGAATCTGGCAGGGAAATCTGACGGTGCATGGCGCTTCAGTGGTGGAGATCAGGCCCGCCTACCACAATCCTCTGCTGCCACCGACCTACCGGGATGAGCAGGAGCCCAATCGTGTTCACTTCACCATCGGAACCCGAGGCGAAAAGAGGCGCTTGCTGCTGATTCTGCAGGGCGTCTCCGACAAGAGTGAGATCGCCGTCCATCTCGATGAGAGCAGGGAGATGCCGACAGCTCCGGCACGGTTGCGGCCACCTAAACAGCTACCCGCTGCCGATGTCCGGTTTTCCATGGGTCGTCTTATCAAGGGTAGCAGCGTGCATGAGTTCGTGGTGGATGAATACACCGATGAAATTGCGCTAAGAACGATTCGGGCTGACGCACTCTTGGATCAGCACTACCGTTTTGAAGACAGTGAGCCAGCGAAACCCGGCGACTACTACTACGTTAAAGTGGAACAGGCTAATAGCGGAGTAGCCTGGTCAAGCCCCGTCTGGCTCACCGAGGAATAATTCTGCCCCGTTTTGCCTGGCGGGAATCCCCTTGGCCGTCGCCAACTGCGAGTCAGCGATTGCAGAAGCAAAGGTTCGTCAGGACACGTAAGAGGAGGAAGATAGCATGAGAATAGTGGCCTATATCCTGTTGGTGATCGTCCTGCTCGTGCTTGGCATTGGCATCGGTGGTTACCTATATCTAAAACCGGTGGACCAGCAACCGCCTCTACGCTCACCCAGTTCCCAGCGCACAGTGGAAAACGGTGAAATCGTCGGGCGCCAGGGCAAGTACGAAACTCATGCCTGGCTGGGCATACCGTACGCAGCACCGCCCACCGGCAAGCTGCGTTGGAAGGCACCGAGGCGATCCGATCCCTGGCAGGGCACACATGAGGCCCTGGTGGCAGGCGACATCTGCCCCCAGCGGGGCCTGGGAGGGGAATTGAGCGGTGATGAGGACTGCCTGTTTCTCAATATCTGGACACAGATCGTCGGAGCTTCGAAAGTGCCATCAGGAAGTGAGCGATTGCCGGTCATGTTCTGGATACATGGCGGCGGAAACAGTCTCGGCGATGGTGGCACGTCGTTATACGACGGTTCTCTGATGGCCACCGAGCACGACATGGTTGTGGTCACCTTCAACTATCGTCTCGGGCCGTTCGGCTGGTTTAGGCATCCTGCCCTAAGCGCGGCGAACGGTTCGGATGCAGATCACTCCGGTAACTACGGCACCCTGGATGTCATCCAGGCACTTAAGTGGGTGCAGAACAATATCAGCAGCTTTGGTGGTGATCCCGGTAACGTTACCATCTATGGTGAATCTGCCGGGGGATTCAACGTACTGACGATGATGGCTTCGCCCCTTGCCGAGGGCCTGTTTCATCGTGCCATCGTGCAAAGTGGCGGTCTGACCATCGTTCCGGTTGTGCAAGGGGAAAACTATGTAGACGACGAGGCGGCAGGGCACCCGTTCAGTTCGAAAGAGATCGTCAATAATCTACTTGTCAAGGATGCAACGGCTACTGACCGTGATGCGGCCAAGGCACTTCAGGAGTCGATGACTGCAGCTGAGATCGCTGCTTATCTGTACGGCAAATCATCCGCAGAGATTTTCGCTGCGTATCAAGGAAGTGGCTCAGCGATGCTGAACATGCCAACGCTGTTCGGTGATGGTCATGTACTGCCGCAAGGGATGCCAAACCGGGTGCTATTTGCTGATAGCAGCAATTACAATGCGGTGCCGGTCATCCTGGGTACCAACCGCGACGAGGTTAGGCTGTTTCAGATGATGAGCGATGCGCTGATCGACAAGTTGATGGGGTTTCCCATCGGAATTAAGGATGAAGTGGCCTATGACAGGGCCAGTCGATACGGTTCGGATCGTTGGAAGGTTACTGCTGTGGATGAAATTGCCACGCTGATGCGACGAGCACAGGGTGACAGCGTTTATGTTTATCGATTCGATGCCGATGACTGGCGCAATCTGGGTTTTATCGACTTACAGAAACTGTTAGGGGCCGCCCATGCAATGGAGATTCCCTATGTATTCGGCAACTTTCCCAATCCCATGCGTATCGTGTACCCGGAATCGACCGTTGAGGCCAGGGACCTGCTGTCCGGCAGCATGATGTCCTACTGGGCTGAATTCGCTTACCAAGGCAGCCCAGGCAGCGGTCGATTCGGTGAACAGGTAGAGTGGACTCCCTGGCAAAACGATGATCCGAATGGGCCGCGACTACTGCTTCTGGATACGGAATTGGATGCGGGAATCAGAATGTCACCTTATTTGCTGACGCTCGCTGATATCAAGGCGCGCTTTCTGGCGGATCGGAGTTTTACCCAACAGGAAGACTATTGCGCAGGTTACCGGTCTCTCTTTCAGGATGAAGAATTTGTGCAATCGGAATACGATCGTCTGGGAACTGCGGGTTGTGCTGAATAGATCCGAGAAATCGGAAGTGGTCAGAGCAAGTTGGTAATGGTCAGGGTAAGTTGGCAATGGATGGTCAGCATTGCCGGTCACAATGATCCGGATGACGTGCACACACAAAAGGGAGGTCGAGCTGCGTGAGTTCACCCAACCTTGAAATAACACGGGTAGGCCCCGAGTCTGAATCCATCCTGCTCAACCTGCTCGAGTACTACCTGCATGACATGGCGGAGTGGTTCAATTTCGAAATAGGCGACGATGGCCGTTACGGCTACGATATGTCCCGCCACTGGCAGGAGGATGACGGCGTCTATCTGGCCAAGGTGGACGGCGAGCCGGCCGGATTCGCATTACTCTCGACGGCGGGGGAATGGTTGCAGCAACCGAACGCCTTCGACGTGGAGGAGTTCTTCGTGGTGCGCAAGTTCAGACGACTTGGCGTCGGTCAAAAGTTCATATCAACCCTGTGGGATCAACAGGCAGGCACCTGGCTGACTCGGGTCCTGCAAGCCAACTTACCAGCGGTGCCGTTCTGGCGACATACCATAGCGACCTACACCGATGATGATTACCGAGAAGATCTGCGTACGATCAACGATCAGGCGTGGCTCTTTTTCTGGTTCGATAATGGTATTGCTTCCTGACCCGGATGCAGGCCGTTTACTGAATTCAAAGAGGACACCTATGATGATTAACAGACGAAATCTGATGATTAACAGACGCAATCTGATGGTAGCAGGCTGCAGTGCATTGGTCGCAGGCCTGCTGCCAAGAGGATCGATTGCCGCCGCGCAGCCAACTCTGCAGCAGTCCATCGACGAATCTGACCTGATCTATATAACGCCGATTCGCTCCGATGGACAGGAGAGCAGTTGCCAGGCTGAACTCTGGTTCGTACCTGATGGCAAGGATCTGTATGTCGTTACGGAGGCCAGCACGTGGCGCGCCAAGGCGGTGACAAAGGGACTAAGCCGGGCGCGGATCTGGGTGGGAGACCTGGGTAACTGGCGTAATAGCAACGGCAAGTACAAAACCCTACCGCAGATGGAAGCATCCGCATCGGGCACCATCTCCCCAGACACGAAGGAAAAAATACTCAAGGGGTACGGCAAGAAGTACCCTGTCTCGTGGCTCGTGTATGAATCGAGATTTAGAAATGGCCTGGCCGACGGCTCACGGGTCATGCTCCGTTATCGACCCATGCCCGGTTGAGTTGCCCCTGGGCCGATTGCCTACATGACCCATCACCGTTAGTCTCTGGTTAGTGTACTGTCCCACAATTAAGTGGTCATTATTCGCTGGCCTATTTTGTCCCTGGACATCGACTGGGCGTCCCCGTTGTTCGTCCTTGAGGGTGCCCAACCCACGGCGTCCTCGCGCCTTGCCAGGAACAAAATATGCTCACCGAATAATGACCTCTTAATTGCGGGACAGCACACTAGAGACGCAGGCCCCGCAGTATGCCGCCCCAGCGCCAGAGTCTCACGACATCCGCCAAAGCGGCCGCGAAATAGGTCAAAGCTGCCGCTCTCAGCACCTGTCTTACGGCAAGAATTTGATGTTCCGCTATGTATTCGCCTTCCGTCAGGATCGGTAACGCCTTGTAAAAGCTGGCATCCCATTCCTCCGGTAGAATGATCAGATAGATCAGCGCCGACACCAGCATGGTGATGAGGGCGAACAGCCCGGCAGCGACTCCAAGCCCCGGTGCCTGCAGCATCAGGCTAAAGAAGGGCAGGGACATGAATAGAATGCCCGCCTTCTTGATAATCAGGGCCGACGGCAGGAACCTCTTCTTCAGCTGACAGGTGGGGTCATTACGCTGGTACTGGATCGCGTGACCGACCTCGTGGGCGGCCACGGCAATAGCAGTCAGGGACCTGCGTCGAAAATTATCAGGGCTGAGCCGAACCACCTTCTCCTCTGGACTGTAGTGATCTTGGAAGGGTTGCGTTTCCTCAACGGTCACCCCGGACAGCTCGAACCGATTGATCAGGTGTTGTGCCAGTTCTCCCCCCGTTCCCGGTATTTCCGGTAGTTCGCCAGCGTAGCGATACAGAATGAATCGTACCCAGAGCTGGGGACCATACACAGCTGCTAGTGCCAGCAAGGCAAGTATCACATAGCTCATCTTCACGATACCGAGCGATCCAGTTGCATCCCATCATATCGCCTGCAGGTGGTGTGCATCAATTCCGGACCCGGAGCCGGTAGCCTCAATCGGTAATCCAACCTACAATACCGCGCCTGCATCGAGCAATGGAGACTGTTGCATGAAATTACTGGTCACAGGAGCCGCCGGCTTTATCGGTTCCAACTTTACGCGCTACTGGCTGCAGAAGAATCCCACCGACTTCATCGTAGCCTTGGACCTGCTCACCTATGCGGGAAACAGAACCAATCTGGATGACCTGGGAGACAACTGTCACTTCGTCAAGGGAGATATCGGCGCCGCCGAGCAGATGCGGGAACTGCTGCAGGAGCATGAGATCGAGGTCGTCGTCAACTTTGCAGCCGAGTCCCACAACAGCCTTGCGGTGGTCAACCCCAGTCTGTTTTTCAGCACTAACGTGGTGGGCACTCAACGTCTGCTGGAAGCGGTCCGCCAGGTGGGCATCCGTCGATTTCATCATATCTCCACCTGCGAGGTGTACGGAGATCTGGCGCTGGATTCAGACGAGCGGTTCAGTGAAGAGTCACCCTACCGGCCGAGGACACCCTACAACGCCTCCAAGGCAGGTGCGGACCATGCCGTTCGAGCCTACTTTGAAACCTTCGATGTTCCGGTCTCCATATCCAACTGCTGCAATAATTACGGTCCCTACCAGTTCCCGGAAAAACTGATTCCCCTGTTCACCACCCTGGCAATGGACGACGAGTCATTGCCCCTGTACGAATCCTCAGCCAATCGCCGTGAGTGGATCCACGTGCTGGATCATTGCCAGGCCATCGAGGCGATCATCGGGCAGGGCAGGGCGGGAGAAACCTACAATGTCGGCACCGGCAGAGAAGCCAGCATTGTGGAAATCGCGGATGCCATCCTGGCTGCGCTCGGCAAAGGTGATGAGCTGAAAACCACCGTGCCGGATCGACCCGGCCACGATCGGCGTTACCTGCTCGACTCCAGCAAGATAGAGAGGGAGCTTGGCTGGTCACCGCAATTCGAATTCGAACAGGGCCTTAAACAGACCGTACGGTGGTATGAGGAGAATCGGCAATGGTGGCAGCCTCTAAAGGATAGAGCCCCGGTTTCCGAACAGGATTGGCAAAAAGGATAGCTGCAAGCGTCTTGACCAACCAACAGAAAGCCTATGTCTACGCCATTGTCACGGTGCTGTTCTGGTCGACTGTGGCAACTGCCTTCAAATTGTCGCTCACCTATCTTGATCTGTTTCAGTTGTTGCTGTATGCCTCGATCACCTCGACTATTCTGTTGGGGAGCCTGCTGATCTGGCAGGGGAAGTTCAGGGAGATATTCAGATATACGTACAGGCAGTATATCCGTTCGCTGATCGCCGGTTTTCTTAACCCCTTTCTCTATTATCTGATCCTTTTCAAGGCTTACGATCTCCTGCCTGCTCAGGTAGCACAGCCCATCAACTACACCTGGGCAATCACCTTAACGGTATTGTCAGTTATCGTGCTGAAACAGCGGATCAGTGCCACGGATGCAATCGCCGGGCTCATCTGTTACGCAGGCGTTGTGGTGATCTCGATGCAGGGGGATCTAACGACCCTCAATACTGTTGAGCCATCGGGGGTAGCCCGTGCGCTCATCAGCACCCTGATCTGGGCCAGCTACTGGATCTACAATATCGGCGATATTCGCGATCCCATTGCAGCCATGTTCCTGAATTTCCTGTTCGCACTACCGATGGTCCTGATCTGCTGCCTGTTGTTTTCAAGCCTCACGCTCGATTCGGTTTACGCCCTCAGCGGCGCGGTATACGTTGGCATATTCGAGATGGGGCTTGCCTTCGTGTGCTGGTCGCTGGCACTGAAACTGGCTGACAACACCAGCAAAGTCAGCAACCTCATCTTTATCTCGCCGTTTCTGTCGCTTTGGTTCATTCACACCTTGGTGGGTGAAGAAATCTATTTCACAACCTATATCGGTTTGGTATTGATCATATCCGGATTGCTGGTGCAGCGACTCAGGATTGGTGGTGCAGCGTCTGGGTGAGAGGAGGGTGTACGAAGTTGGTCAGATCAGGCCAATTCGTTGCGTATCTGAGGGTCCCTGAGACATGGGATGGGTCGAGTAGACCATGGCATAGAGCATTTGACAGAAGAAGATGGGCCACATATGTTAGAGGCACTCAAGAGCGTAACTGCCAGGAAGGTGAAACAGCGATGAATGAATCGGAAAATGCCGCAACAGAATTTATTCCGAAGGAGGAGGGTGATCGACCTCAGGGCGATCTGGTCAGACCGGAACACATTCTACCGGATACCCTGCATCTAATTCCGCTCACCAGCAGACCCTATTTCCCGGTGATGGTACAACCGGTCATCGTGGATGAGAAGCCCTGGGCTACCAGCATTGAGGCCGTGGTCGATAGCGCACACCGTGCGGTGGCGCTGAACTACTCTAAGGCTGCGGACGGGGGCATACCGAGGCCCAACGAGATCCGCCCTGTCGGCTGCGTCGCCCGCATTCATAAGGTACATCACGCCGACGGGAAATTTCAATTCATCGCCCAGGGAATGCACCGCTTCGAGATAATCCAGTGGATCACTCGTGAAGTGCCTTACGTAGTGCGGGTGGAATATCTGAAAACCCCCGTCACCGACGATGAGGATCAACTGCGCGCCTACGCCCAGGCGGTGATCAATATCATCAAACAGCTGATGACTCTGAATCCGCTCTACAATGAGGAGCTGAAACAGCACCTGAATCGATTCAATCCCAATGACGCCTCACCCCTGGCAGACTTTGCTGCAGCCATCACTTCTGCAGATGCGGAAGAATTGCAGGATATCCTGGAAACGATTCCCCTCATCCAGCGCATGGAGAAGGTCCTGCCGATACTGGGTAAGGAATTGGAGGTGGCTAAACTGCAGGCGCAGATCACCGAACAGATGCAGGAGCAAGTGGACGGTCAGCAGCGAGAGTTTTTTCTGCGTCAGCAGCTCAAGGTGATTCAGAAGGAGTTGGGCATCGCCAAGGACGATCGGCAGTCCGACGTCGAGACATTTGAAGCGCGGATGAAGAAGCTGGTGGTCCCCGAGCACGTGACCAAGAAAGTCGCTGAAGAGCTGCAAAAGCTTGGCGTATTGGAGGCTTCATCGGCGGAGTATGGCGTTACCCGGAACTATCTGGAATGGGTGACATCCGTTCCTTGGGGAGTTACCTCCGACGACAAGCTGGACATCAAACACGCCAGAAAGGTACTGGACCAGGATCACGATGGTCTCGATGATGTAAAACAGCGCATCATCGAATTCCTGGCAGTGGGCTCTTACAGAGGTGAAATCTCGGGCTCCATCCTGTTACTGGTGGGTCCTCCCGGAACGGGCAAGACGTCCATCGGGCATTCCGTTGCCGATGCTCTGGGACGTAAATTCTATCGATTCAGTCTCGGCGGCATGCGTGACGAGGCGGAGATCAAGGGTCACCGGCGCACCTATATAGGTGCCATGCCCGGTAAGTTCGTGCAGGCGCTGAAGGAGGTGGAAGTGTCCAATCCGGTCATCATGCTGGATGAAGTGGACAAGATCGGCGCCTCCTATCAGGGCGATCCTGCCTCAGCGCTGCTGGAAGTCCTGGATCCGGAACAGAACAGCGAGTTTCTGGACCACTATCTTGACCTGCGTCTGGACCTGTCCAAGGTGCTGTTCATGTGTACCGCCAACACCCTCGACAGCATTCCCAGCCCGTTGCTGGATCGCATGGAGGTGATCCGACTAT
>JASMJM010000085.1 GCA_030749725.1 Pseudomonadales bacterium
TGGTCAAGCTTCAATTCTTTCTGCTGCCAGATGGTCAGGCAGTCTGCCGGGAAGTGAGTGGCAAGGTACTGCCGCATGTGCTTTAGCAGAAGACAGGAGTCCTAAAATTAGAGGGACAAATTAAAGGGACAGTTTACCTAAATTAAAGGAAATTAAAGGGACAGTTTACCTAATTGTCCGAAATTAAAGGGACAGTTTACCTAATTGTCCGGCTTTGGCCCTGGCCTGGCTTTCACTAAGCGGCGGCCGGTCACCTGTTCCAACTTGCTGATAAAGCCATCACCGCCAATGGGTCGGCCTGTTCGTGCGTGCTTTCGGATGTAGTCAAAATCTGGTTCGGGATCCCGGATCTTCAGATAGTCGGGCCAGTCACTTACCCGCTCGAGCATAGGATTGACAGTGACAAGCATATCATCCTCACGCTTTAGATGAGCATGCGTACTTGACCAGATCCAATCTTCAGGTCGAGTGCATAATCCAGCTCGAACCGGGTTGAGTTCGGTGTATCTGACTGTGGCAAGTAGGTATTGTTCATCCATCACACACGAATGAAAGCGTTCTTGCCACAGGTGTCCCCGCCACCCTTCTCGTAAGTTGATCCGACTGGTATACCTGCGATGAGCGTCGCTGAATAGAATCGATAAGCTGTCTTTGTGCTGAGGCACAACTACAAAATGGACATGATTGGGCATCTAGCAATACGCCCATACTTCGACGCCGGCTTTCGCCTTTGCGTTAACGAGCAACTCGATATACGACTCATAATCTCCTTCTGAAAAGAATGTCTGTTGTCTGCGGTTTCCGCGCTGGGTTACGTGATGAGGATAGTGGGGAATTACAATCCGGGCCATCCGGGCCATGGTGTTGCTCCTTACAGTGTTGATGTCCTGCGTCGCTTGTCAGATCTTACGTCACCTTGCTACGGGGTGGATTGAGCACATCGCCCCGAGTAATTGCGCGACATCTACCCTGTCCCCATATTTCCGGCGCGTAAATAAGTAAACTGTCCCCATAATTCCCCGCTGAGCCTACAGGGATGTATTTATCGCGTGTCTGGGAAGCGACGCCTCCTCACCACTCCGGGACTATCTACGAAGTCAATGGCTTGCCGGTAGGATTCAGAGAGTCAGGGTCAGGACTTGCCAGCATCATCCAGAATAGCCCGGTAGGCAGCCACTGTATTCTCCAATCCCATCCAGAGCGCGTCTGCGATAATCGCGTGGCCGATGGACACTTCCGCCAGATCGGGAACCTGGCAAAAGTGTCCCAGATTATCCAGGTTCAAGTCGTGTCCGGCGTTTAGACCGATGCCGATTCTTTGAGCTTCTTCGGCTGCCGTCATGAAGGTAGCGAACACTTCTTCCTGGTCGTTAGTGGCGTAAGCTTCTGCGTAGGGTCCGGTATAGAGTTCGATTCGGTCTATGCCGAAGTGTTTGGCCAGACGGATTTGCTCCAGGTCGGGATCCATGAAGGCGCTGACCCGGATGCCCAGGGATTGTAACTCCTGAATGATCGGTTGCAGTCGATTGGACTCACCGGCCAGATCCCAGCCGTGGTCCGATGTGAGCTGGGTGGGATCATCGGGTACCAGGGTGCACTGGGCTGGTTGCACCTCCCGGACAAGTTCCAGGAAGCCCGGGTAATCACCTTCCGGTCCCGCGTATGGATTTCCCTCGATGTTGAATTCGATCTGCGCATACTCGTCGCGCAGCAGGGCCGCGATGGCATGGACATCAGAGGGCCTGATATGCCGCATATCGGGGCGGGGGTGAACCGTGATACCGGATGAGCCTGCCTTGATACAGGATCTGGCTGCGTCCAATACGCTCGGAATAACGGTGTCGCGTGAATTGCGCAGCAGGGCGACCTTGTTCAGGTTTACACTGAGAAGCGTCATCGAATGCTTCCTCGGATCAGGGCAAGACTTTCTTGAATGGCTTGACTGTGACTTTGGCATATATGCCGGCAGTGACGTACGGGTCACCATCCGCCCAGCTCTTTGCCTCCGCCAGACTGGGGAATTCCGCGACCACCAGACTGCCGCTGAATCCCGCCTCACCTGGGTCGTCAGTGTCGAGAGCAGGATGGGGACCGGCCAGGATCAGTCTGCCCTGCTTACTTAGTGATTCCAGCCGTGCGAGATGAGCGGGTCGGGCCGATTTTCTGCTCTCTAAACTGTTCTCGATATCTTCGCTGATGATGGCGTACAGCATGCTTGCTTCCGGTTATTAAGAATCTGAGGGGGTGATGGATTCTTCGACATCCTCTTCTTTGAGATGTCCTCCCCGAACAAGGTAGACGATGGTGACGATGATGTACAAAGCAGTCAGGCCGAAGCCCCCCACCAATTTGTAGGTTACCCAGAACTCCAGACTGAAATTGTACGCCACGACCAGATTGAGCGTGCCGGCGAGAAAGAACCCAAAGGTCCATCCGTAAGCGAGGTTTCGCCAGACGATCTTGGGTAACGGCAACTGGCTACCGAGCATCTTTTCAATCAGATTACCATCGGCAAAGAAATGACTGCCCAACAGTGCCAGAGCAAACAACCAGTTGACGATGGTTGGTTTCCATTGGATGAAAAGCTGGTTCTGGAATAGCAGGGTTGCGCCGCCGAATACCATCACCACCCAGAACACGACCTGGGTCTGTTTGTCCACTTGCTTGAATTTCAGGTAGGAGAAGGAGACCTGGAACAGCACAGCAGCCATGAGGACCGCGGTGCTTATATAGATGTCCTTGTCCGTGAAGAAGAAGAAAACCAAAACAAACAAGACGATCGGTAAAAACTCTACAAACTGCTTCATGTTGAATTCAGTTGACCGGTGAATTCCGCTGGGCGGGGATAATAGTCTATTGCCTCCATCAGATTCAAACCGAGTGGCCACGGACTCGACGGACTGAGGATCGATAGAGTTGTGCTGCATGAAAACGGAGCAGGGATTACAATAGGTGCGCTTGTCTCCGGTCGACGAACAGTATGAGTCAGTATTATCACATTCATCCGGACGATCCACAGATCCGCCTGATCACTCACTCGGTGGACATCATCAGAGAGGGAGGCGTAATCGCTTACCCGACTGATTCCTGCTACGCGCTCGGATGCCAGATTGGCAACAAGGCTGCTTTGACCAAGATTCGTCAAATTCGTCGCCTGAATGAAAAGCACAATTTCACCCTGGTGTGCAGGGACTTGTCGGAACTGGGTACCTACGCCAAAGTGAATAACAGTGCCTACCGACTGCTAAAGTCCCATACCCCTGGGGCCTACACTTTCATTCTGCCTGCTTCGCGTGAGGTACCCAGAAGGCTGGTCCATCCCAAGCGTAAAACGATCGGTTTAAGGGTGCCAGCCAACCCCATCTGTCTCGCCCTGCTGGAAGCATTGGACGAACCCTTGATGAGCACGTCGCTGATTCTGCCAGGGGACGATTATCCCCTGATGGACCCGTTGGAGATACGGGATCGCCTGGAAGGCCAGATCGACCTGATCATAGATGGCGGCTTCGGTGGTATGGAAATTACCACCATGGTGAATATGGTGCCCGAGCTGCCGCAGATCATGAGGGAGGGGAAGGGGGATGCTGCCCCGTTTCTGCCTTGATGGGATCACTGCCCAAAACTTCAGACTTTCGAGTGTTCCGCCCGAATAGACTAAGCTATAATTGCGTTCCAATCAGATCAGCTGTTTATCGAAACCATATTTGAACATTCAGCTCCTCACGCCCCTTGGATCTCCTATAGACTGTCGTCTGCGTACCGTTAGAGCCATCGCTTTCAGAACCCTTCAGGTGAGACTTTGAGCCATATTGAGTCACAGAACCGGGTGTTGTCCGGTATGCGGCCCACAGGAAAACTGCACCTGGGTCACTACCATGGCGTCCTCAAAAACTGGATCAAGCTGCAGTATGAGTTTGAGTGCATGTTCTTCGTGGCGGACTGGCATGCCCTGACGACCCACTACGAAGACCCAAGCATCATCGAGGAGAATGTCTGGGGAATGGTTCTGGACTGGCTAGCCGCGGGAGTCAATCCTGGTTCCGCTACCCTGTTCGTGCAGTCGAAAATACCGGAACATGCCGAGCTGCACCTGCTGTTGTCGATGATTACACCGGTGGGATGGCTGGAACGGGTACCCAGCTATAAAGATTTGCAGATGCGCATCAACGAGAAGGACCTGGCCACTTACGGCTTTCTCGGCTATCCCGTGCTGCAGAGCTCCGATATCCTGATCTATACTGCCGGGCATGTGCCGGTGGGCGCGGACCAGGCGGCCCATGTGGAGTTGACGCGGGAATTGGCCAGAAGATTCAACCATATCTATGGCCGGGAGCCTGGATTTGAGAAGACTGCGGAAGCTGCCATCAAGAAAATGGGTCGCAAGAACGCCAGGCTGTTTCGTAATCTGAGAACGGAATATCTGGAAAAGGGCAATCAGGAAGCCCTGGAGACTGCCAGAGCGCTGCTGCGGGACCAGCCGAACATCTCCATGGGCGACAGCGATCGTCTGTATGGCTATCTCGAAGGCGGCGGCAAGATGATTCTGCCGGAGCCGGAGACGTTGTTAACGGACGCTGCTACCGTGCCGGGACTGGATGGTCAGAAGATGTCCAAGTCCTACGGCAACACCATCGCTCTGCGGGAAGATCCCAAACAGGTGCAGCAAAAGATCAAGACCATGGTCACCGATCCGGCCAGGGTCAGGCGCAGCGATCCTGGTAACCCGGAGAAGTGCCCCGTATTTGGTCTGCACAAGATCTACTCGGACGACGCCACCAATGAATGGATCAGAGAGGGTTGCACGGGCGCGGGAATCGGTTGTCTGGATTGTAAGAAGCCACTCATCGAAGCAGTTCTGGCCGAGCAGCAACCGATGCTGGAACGGGCGAAACAGTACGAAGAAAATCCGGATCTGGTGAAGTCGATTATCGCGGAAGGTTGCGAAAACGCACGCACGTTAGCCAGATCCACGCTCGATGAAGTGAGGCAGGCAATGGGAATGGATTACCGATAAGGGCCGATGGCCCCAGTCACAAAAGCACAATCAGAAATGAATGATACGGTAATAGAAGATCAAACTGCTGGAAATGAGAATACCCGTCCAGCGCCGACGGGGAGTCAGGCTGAGATGTCGTTTGCGGTGGTGGAAGGGAAACCGATCTCCCAGATTCCCCTCGACCTGTACATTCCCCCGGACGCCCTTGAAGTAATACTTGAAGCATTCGAAGGTCCCCTGGATCTGCTGCTCTATCTGATCAGAAGGCAAAACCTGGACATCCTGAATATCTCCGTGGCTGAAATTACCCGGCAGTACATGCAGTATATCGAGCTCATGCAGGTGATACAGTTTGAGTTGGCTGCAGAGTATCTGGTGATGGCTGCCGTGTTGGCGGAGATCAAATCGAGAATGCTACTGCCGCGCCAATCGTCAGACGAGGAAGAAGAGCAGGATCCCCGGGCAGAGTTGATTCGTCGGTTGCAGGAGTACGAACGATTCAAACAGGCCGCCATGGATCTGGATAATCTCGACCGACTCAACCGGGACTTTTGGATCGCCAAGGCCAGTGCGCCGCAGATGAGCAGGGAGAAACCGTTGCCGGATGTCAAGCTGCAGGAGATGTTGGTCGTTCTATCGACCGTCATGCGACGCGCTGAGAGATTCGGTCATCACCACATACAGTTGGAGCCTCTCTCAACTCGGGAGAGGATGTCGCAAATCCTCGAGCGCGTATCCGGTTCGGGCGACCGGTTCATTCCGTTTGTTGCTCTCTTCACGGCGCAGGAAGGTAAGCTGGGTGTGATCGTCACCTTTGTCGCTGTATTGGAGTTGCTGAGAGAAAACCTGGTAGAAGTGGTGCAGAGCGATTCCTTTGCACCGATTCATGTAAAAGCGGCAGCCTGATCGGAACTGCAAATCGGAACAGCCAGAGACAGATGAGCAATCACCCTCGACTCAAACAGATTATAGAAGGCGCAATTCTGGCTGCGGAGCAACCGCTGAGTCTCGATCGACTCAGCCAGTTATTTGAAAAGGATCCACCCAGCCGGGCTGAGATCAGAGAGGTAATCGAGGAGATCAGAGAGGACTGTGAGGAAAAGGGATTTGAACTGCAACAGATTGCATCGGGCTACCGATTTCAAGTACGTAAGGAAGTGGGTCCGTGGGTCAGTCGCTTGTGGGAGGAACGACCACCCAGGTACTCGAGGGCCATGTTGGAGACGCTGGCCTTAATCGCCTACCGACAACCCATCACCAGGGGGGACATCGAAGAGATTCGTGGCGTCAGCGTCAGCACCAATATCATGCGTTCCCTGATAGAACGGGAATGGGTGCGCGTCGTCGGCCACCGCGATGTGCCCGGAAGACCAGCGCTATTGGCTACTACCCGTACGTTTCTGGATTACTTCAACCTGCAGAGCCTGGATGAGTTGCCGCCTCTGTCAGAATTGAGAGATCTTGCCGAAGGCAGTGAAGAACTGAATCTGGCCGACGAACCCCTGGAAATTCGCAGCCTCGAACTGGCGCTTGGAGACGTGGATCAGACAGCAGATGAAGAGCAGCAGGATGATCTCGTTAGCGTCAGCGAGAAGGTGGCGGCCGTCCAGGAGAACATCCGGCAGTTCGTGCAGGAAGATGCCGACGAAGATGATGAGCTGGATGATGCAGATTGGGATGAGGATGCCGATGCAAATGGGCAGGACCTTGATGAGTCGATTGCAGATCCGTCGAACATGGATAGTCCACCTGCAGATGCTGCGGATCTAGACGATTCTATTGAAGTTGGCCCGCACATGGATAATCCGCCCACAGATGCTGTGGATCCAGACGATTCGATTGAAGTTAGCCCGCACATGGATAGTCCGCCCACAGATGCTGTGGATCCAGACGATTCGATTGAAGTTAGCCCGCATATAGACAATCCGCCCACAGATGCTGCGGATCTCGATGACTCGAATACAGATGCCACGCACACTGACAAGTCCACTGATCTTGACGATTCGATAGCAAGTGCCCCGCACAGTGATCGTCAGAATCCTGACGATCTCTAGCGCAACTGCCTGGGTCTCGTGAAATTCTCCCCACAAGCATGAGTGAGAAACTGCAAAAGGTACTGGCCAACAGGGGTCTTGGTTCGCGACGTGCTATGGAGAAATGGATCGTCGCGGGGCGGGTCAAGGTGAACGATCTGTTTGCCAAGCTGGGTGATCGGGTCGAACCGGATGACCTGATCCTCGTGGATGGCAAAGTCATCGGCAAACCGAGTAGCAAGGCTCCTCAACAGCGGCTTATCCTCTATAACAAACCGCAGGGCGAGGTCTGCTCCAGGAGTGATCCGGAAGGCCGAGCGACTGTTTTTGATCATCTCCCTAAACTGAAGAATCAAAGATGGATCTGCATCGGTCGACTCGACATAAACAGCAGTGGGCTGTTGCTGTTCACCACCGACGGTGAGCTGGCCAACCGACTTATGCATCCGTCCTTTTCAATCGAGCGGGAGTATGCCGTCAGAGTGATGGGAAAGGTGGATGACCTCATGCTGAAGCGTCTGCGGGAGGGTGTGAAGCTTGAAGACGGCACTGCACGTTTCAGCGATATCCGCAAGGGCGGCGGCACCGGCATGAACCACTGGTATTATGTGGTCCTGATGGAGGGTAGAAACAGGGAGGTCAGACGCCTGTGGGAATCCCAGAATCTGGTCGTTAGCCGTTTGAAGAGAGTGCGTTACGGCAACGTCTTCATCCCATCCCGAGTCACAGCCGGTCGCTGGGCGGATCTGAGCCGGAAAGAGATCGAAGAACTCTACGTGGTGGTGGGGCTAACGTCGCAGCGAAAGGATGCAGCATCCAGAAGGAATCGTTTCAGATCCAAACGAAAGCGCTGATGTCACACGGTGGGAAGTGCAGGTGCCTCTATCTGATTAGGACCTGAAGCATTCGATTTGCATCGCTTGATCTGTCCCAGCAATTTTTTCGTCCTTGCGTATCAGCGGCCTGCTCCGAACAAGACCACTTTCATCGACTTGACAATGATGGCAAAGTCCAGGAGCAGGGAATAGTTCTTGATATAGAACAGGTCATATTGCAGCTTTTCGATGGCGTCCTCGACGGAATCGCCATACCCATGCATCACCTGAGCCCATCCGGTAATGCCCGGCTTTACGATGTGGCGCAGATTGTAATAGGGGATTTTCTCCTGTAGATCGCGGATGAATTCCGGCCGTTCCGGTCTTGGGCCGATAAAACTCATCTCGCCGATGAGCACATTCCATAGTTGTGGTAGTTCATCCAACCTGAATTTGCGCAGCAGTTTGCCGAACGTAGTAACGCGCGGATCATCCAGTTGGGTGAACTGGGCGCCGTCGGCCTCCGCTTCCGGAATCATGCTACGGAACTTGCGCACGCGAATACTGCTGCCGTTCTCTCCTCTTCTTACCTGCGTGTAGAGAATGGGGCGACCCATCGTCACCAATATCAATACTGTCAGGAGCAGTAGTAACGGTATCAGGGTGATGCTCAGCAACAATGAGATGAGAATGTCGAGATAGCGTTTGAAGCGCAGGCCGATGGGATTGTGGATGAGATCGAATCCATGGGACATGGCGACCCAGTTCTGTTCTAAGTTAAACACCGGCAGGCAGGAGAGGAATTTCTCATAGAAATCGTTGAGATCGTAGACCCGAAGGCCGTCGATGCGAATGCGCATCAGACGATTCACCAGATTGCCTGGAAGATTATTTCTGGACACCACGATGACACCGGCTACGTTGTTGCTTCTGACCGCGGCATTGAGTTGATCCCAGTTGCCGACGATTCTGGTCTGGTCATCCAGATCACGTGTCTCTGTGCTTTCCTGCACCAGAAATAGCAGCGTTTCCTGCTTGTACGTCGCTCTGAAATGGGTGATGAAGTACTGCACATTGACCTCATTGATCAAGACCAGCCACTCGATCTGACTGCGATTGGCCTGCAGCCAGATATTGAGCAGATAGCGAAAGCCGAGGCTCCAAAGCCACAATAGTGCCAGACTGAGTGCCAGTACGCCGCGACCGACAAAACCGCCGATAAAGGCGGGTCCGCTGATGTAGACGAAGATGGCGGTCATGAAACCGATCAGAACCATGCCGATCAGTGATCTTTCCAACATTCCGAGGCGAACCAGACTGGACTCGAACGTGTACAGGTCCATCAGGTAGTAGCACAGGAAGGTGAAACTACTGATCAGGATCAGCTTCCAGGTGAGCAGAAGATTCTCCGGCAGCGAGCCCACCACGGCCCAGTAACTGAAGTTAAAGATGATGAATATGCCCAATATATCGATGCACAGCAGCAGCGTCGCTACGCTCACTTCAGAGAGAGCGATTCTTGGCGAGGCGGATTGCTGAGGCACTCGGTGGTTATCCGCTGCGTAGTGCGTGAACCAGGTAGTTCACATCACTGTTGGCGGTCAGGCGGTATTGCTGGGTGATGGGATTGTATGTCATGCCGGTGATGTCCTTGATCTCCAGATCAGCGGCGCGCAGCCAACCGGCTAATTCGGCCGGCTGAATCAATCGGTCGTAGTCGTGGGTCCCTTTGGGTACGAGATTGAGTATATATTCCGCGGCCACGATTGCTAACAGGTAGGATTTGGGGTTTCGATTGACGCTGGCGAGAAACAGATGACCATCCTGTTTGAGCAGTTTGCTGCAGGCGTTCAATGTCGACTGCGGGTCCGGTACGTGTTCCAGCAATTCCATGCAGGTGACGACATCGAAGCAACCCGATTTATCTTCAGCAAGCTGCTCCGTGCTGCAAAGCAGGTAGTCGATGTCGAGATCTGATTGCCGACCGTGTGACCGGGCCACCTCGAGCGGCTCTGCAGCCAGATCGATACCGGTAACCTTCGCCCCCTGCCTGGCGATCGCTTCGGTCAGAATGCCGCCGCCGCAACCGACATCCAGCACCATCGCATCCGCCAGTTTCACTCTCGCTTCTATGTAACCGAGACGCAGTGGATTGATATCGTGCAGTGCTTTGAAATCACCGTTCCGACTCCACCAGTTGGCGGCGTGCTCAGCGAATTTGCGTAGTTCCGCTTCATCCACATTGCTGTTGGCTGATGTCACAGGCAAACCTTAGGGCTCACATAAGAATACGTTGGCGATTTTAGGCGTTGAGGCGCCCGGCTGGCAAGGCGCGAAGGAGGATTGAGATCCGCACAGTAGCGAATTTTCACGACGCGGCCAGACGCGATTCGACGTCCCCAATGCTCGATGCCGCATCTGGAGTCAATCTTGAGTGGGCTCTTGATTCCGCAATTTATCACGCCATTGCTGCACGGCTTCACGCAACGGATCCGCATTAAGATGCGTAAACTGACCATCGTCGAGCAGTATCTCCCCGTTGACCCAGACGTGACTGACGCGGCTGCCCCGATGGGCATATACCAGTTGCGACAGAGGACTGTACACTGGCTGTGATTCGAGATGGCTGAGGTCAACTGCTACCAGATCAGCCAGCTTGCCTTTTTCCAGACTGCCCAGCTGCTCCTCCAGACCCATGGCTTTGGCACCGTTCAGCGTTGCCAGCCGCAAGACCGTGTGAGCATCCAGTACCGTTGCATCAGACTCCACAGCCTTGGCCATCAGGGCCGCCGTTTTCATCTCACCGAACATATCCAGATCGTTATTGCTGGCGGCGCCATCGGTACCCAGGGCCACATTCACGCCGCTGCGGAGCAGTTGATTGACCGGACAGAAACCACTTGCCAGTTTCAGGTTGGATTCAGGACAGTGGATGACATGCACGGAATTCTCGGCAATCACCCCGATCTCCTGCTCCGTTATCTGCGTCATGTGCACCGCCTGCAGTCGAGGTGACAGCAGACCGATATCAGCTAATCTCTGCAGGGGACGCTTGCCGGTCTGTGCGACCGCCTCTTCCACTTCCTGCCGGGTTTCATGTAGATGCAGGTGCACAGGGATATCCAACTCCTCGGAGAGAACCATCACTCGATGCAACAGCTGATCGGACACTGCGTAGGGCGAATGAGGACCGAATGCCACCTTGATCAACTCGTTGTTGCGCTGGTCGTCATGCACCTGCAATCCCTTGTGCAGATAGTCGTCTTCATCCTTGGCCCAGGCGCTGGCAAACTGCACGATGGGAAAGCAGAGCTGGCCGCGTACCTTATTCTCCAGCATCGCCTGGGCAGCGGCATCCGGGAAGAAGTAGAGCTCGCTAAAACAGGTGGTGCCGCTTCTGAGCATCTCCGCGATGGCGAGGGTGGTACCGTCTTTGACAAAGTCGAAGTCTGCCCATTTGGTCTCCAGCGGCCAGATGTACTTGTTGAGCCAATCCATGAGCGACAGATCATCCGCGTAGCCCCGCAGCAATGTCATGGCTGCGTGCCCGTGGGCGTTGATCATGCCGGGGATCAGCACGTGTTCGTTCAGTTCCACGACGCTGTCGGCACGGTATTTTGTGACTGCCTCATCAGAGGGAAGAATATCCAGGACGCGGTTCTTGAGGACGGCGATGGAGTAATTCTCATAGATGATGTCCCGGGGTACGACCGGTACCACCCAACGAGCTGAGATCAAGATGTCGACCGACTGCAATGAACTGTCCATCTACTGGTTCCAACAGGCAAAACGGCATTATATGGAATTAGGGGGACAGTTCACTTAATTCCCACGAGAATTAAGTGAACTGTCCCCCTAATTCCAGCTGCAAGTTTGCTGATTACAGGTAGGTTGGCTTCTGGACAGGGGCGGCGCAAAGTGTGGCAGCATCGGTTTGACAGAGGTCGCCACACCTCGCGACAGAGGCTCAAAAATGGTACACTTCGATGCTTGTGTCGAAGCTTTTTTAGCATGGTTTGAGCCGGCTTGCCGGCCCGCCACCGCGCTCATCGAGAGCCTGATTTCTTGTTAAGAAGCCCCTACGAAACCTTGACAAATAACAGCAGGGAATCACTTCCAGCGGATGCCTGATTCAGGTAAAGAAATAACGTCAATCAACATCGAGGATGAACTCAAGCGGTCCTATCTGGACTATGCCATGCGCGTCATCGTCGGTCGTGCCTTGCCGGACGTGCGGGATGGACTCAAACCGGTACACCGGCGGGTGTTGTTCGCCATGAACGAGCTGAATAACAGCTACAACCGCCCCTATATAAAATCCGCCAGAGTCGTCGGTGATGTCATCGGCAAGTATCATCCCCACGGTGATAGCGCAGCCTACGAAACCATGGTGCGCATGGCGCAGTATTTTATGATGCGCTACCCGCTGATTGACCCCCAGGGCAATTTCGGCTCGCAGGACGGCGACGGTGCTGCTGCCCAGCGATACACGGAAGTGCGGATGGCGAAGATCGCCCACCAGCTGTTGGCCGATCTCGACAAGGAAACGGTCGATTTCATCGAGAATTACGACAGTACCCTGACCATGCCGGAGGTGCTGCCGTCGAGAGTGCCCAACCTGCTGGTGAATGGCTCCAGTGGCATTGCGGTGGGTATGGCAACCAACATACCGCCACACAATCTAACCGAGGTGATCGATGCCTGCCTGGCCCTGATGGATGATCCGGAGATCGACACGGATGGCCTGATGGAGCATATCGAGGGACCGGACTTCCCCACCGGTGCCATCATCAATGGGCGCGCCGGAATCGTGCAGGCCTATCGCAGCGGTAGGGGGCGGATTCTGGTCCGCTCCAGAGCAGAGATTGAAACCGATGAGAAGTCGGGACGAGAAACCATCATCGTCACCGAGATTCCCTTCCAGCTGAATCGTGCCCGTTTAGTAGAACGTATCGCCGATCTGGTCAAGGACAAGAAGCTCGAGGGCATCTCCGAACTGAGGGATGAGTCAACCAAAGATACCCGCATCGTGATTGAATTGCGCCGCGGCGAAATCACTGAGGTCGTGCTCAACAACCTCTATTCGCAGACCCAGATGCAGTCGGTGTTCGGCATCAATATGGTCGCATTGGTGGATGATGAGCCAAAACTGCTCAACCTGAAACAGATCCTCGAGGCGTTTATCCTGCACCGCCGCGAGGTCGTCACCCGCAGGACCGTTTATCTGCTGCGCCGCGCCAGGGAACGAGGCCATATTCTAGAGGGTCAGGCGACGGCCCTGGCCAATATCGATCCGGTGATTAAACTGATCAAGGAGTCGGCCAGTCCGCAGGACGCCCGTGAAGCTCTGGTTGCCAACCCGTGGGAAGCTGATAACGTCCGGCAAATGCTGGAGAAAGCGGGCTCCGATGCCTGTCGACCGGATGATCTGCCGGAACAGTATGGATTGAAAGATGACGGCAAGTACTACCTCTCCCCCGATCAAGCCCAGGCGATACTCACGTTGCAATTGAACCGTCTGACCGGTCTGGAACAGGAAAAGCTGCTGGAGGAATACCAGGATTTGATCGAGACCATCGCCGAACTGATGAAGATTCTGGCGGATCCACAACTGCTCATGTCGATTATTCGTCAGGAACTGGAGGAGATCAAAGAGGAGTACGGTGACGAGCGGCTGACGGAAATCGTGGACAGCCAGACGGATCTGACAGCGGAGGATCTGATTACCGAGCAGGATATGGTGGTCACTATCTCTCACAGTGGCTACGCCAAGACCCAACCTCTGGACGCCTATAGCGCCCAGCGCCGCGGCGGGCGTGGCAAGACTGCGTCCATGGTCAAGCAGGAGGACTATATCGCCCACCTGATGGTGGCCAACACCCACGATACCATTTTGTGTTTTACCAGTTTGGGTAAGGTGTATTGGATGCGGGTTTTCCAGATTCTCGCCGGCAGCCGTGCATCGAGGGGAAGACCCCTAGTAAATATGCTGCCTCTCAGCGAGGATGAACGCATCACCGCTATTCTGCCGGTGCATGAGTATCGGCAAGATGAGTTCATTTTCATGGCCACCACCAACGGCACCGTCAAGAAGAGCCCGCTGGTGAATTTTGCCAGGCAGAGAAGCACCGGTCTGATTGCCATCGAACTGGAGGACGACAATACTTTGGTGGGCGTCGCCATCACGGACGGCACCAAGGATGTCATGCTGTTCAGCAGTTCCGGAAAGGTGATTCGCTTCAAGGAGTCTAACGTGAGGGCGATGGGGCGAGCAGCGCGGGGCGTGCGCGGCATCAAGCTGAAACCCGGTGAGGAGATGATTTCCTTGATCATTCCCGCTGACAATGGGCAGATTCTTATCGCCAGTGAAAACGGCTATGGCAAGCGAACACGCTTGGATGAGTTTTCCGTGATCGGGCGTGGCGGTCAGGGGATGATCGCCATGAAGACGGGTGGTCGCAACGGTGCCGTGGTGGGTGCAGTACAGGTCTACGGCGACGACGAGATGATCCTGATCAGCGATCAAGGTATATTGGTTAGAACGCGCACGGAAGAAGTGTCGATGCAGGGCAGAAACACGCAGGGCGTTCGGCTCATCAATCTATCGGAAGGTGAACACCTGGTGGGTCTGGAACGGGTGGCGGAGCCGGAGATGGGGAACGGAACCGAAGCGGACGACGCTGCGCCTGTAGACACTTAACTCCCTGTTAGTCGTGGTATGCTGTCCCGCAATTAAGTGGTCATTACTTGGTCGGCATATTTTGTTCCTGGCGAGGCGCGAGGACGCCGCGGGTTGGGCACCCACCAGGAGGAGCAACGGGGACGCCTAGTCGAAGTCCAGGGATGAAATAGGCCACCTAGTAAGGCCAGTTAATTGCGGGACAGCATACTAGACGGAGTGGACAAGAAGATGGCTAAGAACCGGCGAGAAGCTACCCAGGAAGAATTGTTGAGCCTGCTGAGGGAGAGAATCGACGAGCTCGACGAACAGCTTCTACGGTTGGTCAATCAACGGGCCGATTGTGCCCTCGAAGTCGCTGAGGTCAAGCTGAAGTTTGCCGGCGATCACGCACCCGTCTTCTACCGGCCGGAACGAGAAATTCAGGTACTGCGCAATATTCTGGCAAAGAACAAAGGTCCCCTCAGCGATGAGAAAATAGGCGGCCTGTTCCGCCAAATCATGTCTGCCTGTCTGGCGCTGGAACAACCACTCAGCGTCGCCTACCTGGGTCCCGAAGCCACGTTTTCCCAGATGGCAGCCTTGAAACACTTCGGTCACGGCGTAAATGACAAACCGATGCTGACCGTAGATGACATCTTCAAGGAGGTCGAATCGGAGAGTGCCGATTTTGGCGTGGTGCCGGTTGAAAACTCCACGGAAGGTGTCATCAACCATACCCTGGATAATTTTCTCGATTCCTCGCTGCAGATCTGTGGCGAGGTCTCGCTGCGGGTCCACCACCATTTGATGGTGGCCCCCGGAACCGGCGAGGCGGATATCGCTCGCATCTACACGCATCAGCAGACGCTGGCGCAATGTCGCAAATGGCTGGATGCACATTGGCCACGGGTGCCCCGAATTGCAGTGGCCAGCAATGCCGAAGCAGCCAAAAGAGTCGTTGAGGAAACGGATTCTGCAGCGATTGCAGGCGAGATGGCGGCGCAACTGTATGGCTTGGATACCATCGCCTCCAAAATCGAAGACCAAGTGGACAACACCACGCGTTTTCTGGTGATTGGCAGAGAGGACGTCAAGCCGAGTGGCAAGGACAAGACCTCCATCATGGTATCCACGCGCAACCAGCCGGGCGCCCTATACCACCTGTTAGAGCCGTTCCATCGCCTTGAGATCAGCCTGACCGCCATTGAAACCCGACCCTCAAGAACAGGCATGTGGTCCTATGTATTCTTCATCGACTTCGAGGGCCACCGGGAAGATGAAAAAATACAAACCGTTCTGCAGGAGATCGATCAGAGTGCGCTGGAAGTGAAACTGATGGGATCCTATCCCCGCGCATTGACCTGACCGAGGCAGGAGGAACGAAACGTTGAGCTGTGATTATATAGCCCTGGCTGCATCAGGCGTTCGGGACCTGCAGCCCTATCAGCCGGGCAAGCCGGTGGAGGAACTGCAGCGGGAACTCGGGGTCAGCGACATCGTCAAGCTGGCCAGCAACGAAAATCCGCTCGGGCCAAGCGACAAGGTCACGGAGAGCCTGCAGACGGTGCTGGCGGAACTATCCCGTTACCCGGATGGAAGTGCTTATCTGCTCAAGAACGCCCTCGCTGAACATCTGGGCGTCGCACAGAACAGGATTACCATCGGCAACGGCTCCAATGATCTGCTGGAACTGGTGGCCAGGGTGTTTCTTCAGCCGGGAGATGAAGCGATCGTCTCCCGGCACGCGTTCGTAGTCTACCCACTGGTGATCAAAGCGGTGGGTGCGGAACTGATTACGGTCCCTGCCAAAAACTGGGCACATGACCTGGCAGCGATGGCGGCGGCAGTGACCGACAAGACCCGCATGATGTTTATCGCCAATCCCAACAATCCCACTGGAACCTGGACATCGGAAACGGAGTTGATCGAATTGCTGCAGCAACTGCCGGATTCGGTACTGGTGATATTGGACGAAGCCTATTTTGAATATGTGCAGGAGCCGGCTTACCCTAACGGTTTAGCTCTGGCGGAACGATACCCGAACCTGGTCATCACGCGCACCTTTTCCAAGGTGTATGGCCTGGCGTCTCTACGGGTGGGCTATTCGGTGTCCCATCCCGATATAGCCGATCTGATGAATCGAATTCGACAGCCATTCAACGTCAACGCCATGTCGCTGGCGGCGGCGGAAGCGGCGCTACGGGATCAAGAACACGTACGGCGATGTGTGGAGCTGAACACACGCGGTATGCAGCAGCTTGTGGATGGCTTCGATCAGATGGGTGTGGACTATATCCCTTCAGTAGGGAATTTCATTACCCTCGATGTGGGTGGTGACGCAACGCTGATTTACCAGGCGCTTCTGCAGGAAGGCGTGATCGTGCGGCCCATCGGCGTTTACGAGATGCCTGATCACCTGCGCGTAACGGTTGGTTTGGAGGAAGAGAACAAACGCTTTCTCGACAGCCTGCAGAAAGTCATGCAATAGGGTGGATGGATGATAAACCGCCTCGCGGTGTTGGGAGTTGGCCTGATCGGTGGGTCGTTTGCGTTGGCTCTGCGCAAACGGGGATTGTGCCGCGAATTCATCGGTTACGATCTGTCTGCCGACAGTATTGCCAAGGCGCTGGAGTGCGGCGTGCTGGACGAAGGCGCTGCTACGGTAGAAGAGGCGGTTCGATCCGCTGATCTGATTCTTCTGTCTGTACCCATTATGGCCATGCAGCAGATGCTCGCCGAGATCGAACAGGCACTTTGGCGAGAGGGTGAGCCGGTCAGAGACAATCTGGTCATTACCGATGTGGGCAGTGTGAAGAGCAATCTGTTATCGGCTGCTAAGAAAGTATTTGGCCGGATTCCCGCCTGCCTGGTACCTGGCCATCCAATCGCCGGCTCGGAAAAAAACGGCGTCGCTTCCTCTCGAGGCGACCTGTTCGATCACCACAAGGTCATTCTGACCCCTGCAGATCAAACCAGTGCGCAGGCGCAACAACTCATCACCCAACTGTGGCAGGGGATCGGTGCTGAGGTGCTGACCATGCAGGCAGCGCACCACGACCAGGTATTGGCAGGCACCAGCCATCTGCCGCACCTGCTTGCCTATGCGCTGGTGGACACCCTCTCTGCCCAGGGCGACAGCATGGAGATCTTTCGCTATGCCGCTGGCGGTTTCCGGGACTTTACCCGCATCGCCGCCAGCGACCCGGTGATGTGGCGGGACATCTTTGCCGCCAATGGTGGCGAGGTGATTGAATACCTGGATCGTTATCTACAGGATCTGTCTGCACTGCGGGATGCGATGGAATCGGGGGACACCGATTATCTGATGGATGTGTTTCAACGAGCGAAAACCGCGAGGGAACATTTTTCCTCTATTGATGGCAATAAAGGTCCTGAAGATTGACGTCATTGTTCCCTGTACGTGTCATGCTTGCTGCTTCTCGGCCAAATGCGCGTAGCGGGGGACGCGCATGAAGGACGAGATTGTTGAATCTGCAAAGCACAGAATCCTATACCTGCCTCACGCAGTCAAACAGATGACGCGACCGGAACGCATGATCTCGCCGGTCGAAGTTGAAGCCACGATAGTCGACGGCAGTGTTATCGAAGAGTATCCGAATGATGCTCGTGGACGAAGCTGCCTCATAATGCATTGGCAAGGCGGTCGTTGTATTCACGTTGTATGTGCGCCAAAATCAGACTATCTGGCAATAATAACTGCGTACCTCCCAGATGAGGAGCAGTGGGGCTCTGACTTCAGAACCAGGAGATGAAAATGGAATGCTTGCACTGCAAAGGCAAGATGGTACAAGGCACTGCACCGTTTAGTGTGGATCGCAAAGGATATCATATCTCTTGGGATTCCATTCCGGCTTGGATTTGCACGCAGTGTGGTGAACCTTACTTAGGGGCTGACGAAATCAATCGCATCGAACGCGCATTGCAGCAGGTCGACGCTGAAACGGATGGCATCAAACAGGGGCTCGCATAGAATCAGAATCAAGAAATAAGCTGTGATCCCTGAGATGAGTGGTCGCTATCTTGTTCTACAGGCGGACGGCGAGACTCCATGTAATGCGTTCTCCCATCGAGGACTCAAACCATGAAAATGAGCTACTTTGATGCCACGGACACCCTTTACATCGAGTTGAGCCAGTCTGAAAGTGCAGAGACCCAGCAGCTGGACGAGAACACAATTCTGGATTTAGATCAGAGCGGACAAATCATATCCATCACCTTGGAGCATGCGAGCCATCGCGGCGACGTTCATAATCTGGTTCTGTCTGGTATTGCTCCGTAGCGGCAATTGCAGTTCGCTCGTGCTCGACTCAGTGACCACCTACAGCTGGCATTTCCCCAATCCCCGTCTACCCTATCCAAGAGGCAACCGTGACAGATAAGGTCCCAGTCATCACCATTGACGGACCGGTCGGTGCAGGCAAAGGCGCCATCGCGCAGAGGCTGGCGGAACGACTCGGTTTCCACCTGCTGGATAGCGGCGCCCTCTACCGGGTACTGGCGGTGGCAGCTGCCAAGGAAGATATCCGCGATGACGATGCGGACGCCCTCGGTTCTCTGGCCGGCAAGCTGGTGGTGCGCTTTGAGCCCAGCGGAGATCCCGATGAGCCACTCGACGTGATCCTGGACGAGCAAGAAGTCACCCAGGCTATCCGCACCAATGAAGCTGGCGAGATGGCATCCAGAATATCGCCTCTAACCGAAGTACGGATGGGCCTTAGAGACCTACAGCGAAGCTTCAGGCGCTCCCCCGGTCTGGTCGCGGATGGCCGCGATATGGGCACAGTGGTATTCGCCGATGCCGTGCTGAAAATCTACCTGACCGCCAGTGCCGAGGTCAGGGCGGAAAGACGCTATAAGCAGTTGAAACATAAGGATATTGGTGTTAGTCTGCACGCCCTTCTGGAAAGCATACGGGAAAGAGACGAGCGGGATATGCAGCGTGCTGTCGCGCCTCTCAGGCCCGCAGACGATGCATTCACGCTGGACAGCACAGATCTCGACATCGATGCAGTGCTGGCCCAGGTGATGAATCTGGTGCGTCAGAGGGGAATTATCGATTAGGGGGTCATGCCCCGGGGAACCGACCATCCGCCCCGGACTTGACCGAAAATTAACAGACCCGTATTGGTTGGTTATACGGTTAATCGGACGGGCAACCGTTCTTGGATCATCTAATGAGTGAGAGTTTTGCAGACTTATTTGCAGAGAGTTTAAATACCGTCGACATGAAACCCGGTTCCATCGTAACCGGCGTGGTAGTCGATATCGACGAAGACTGGGTTACCGTACACGCGGGACTCAAATCCGAGGGGATCATTCCCCGCGTCCAGTTCCTGAACGACAAAGGCGAACTTGAGATCGAGATGGGGGATACCGTCAAGGTGTCCATGGATGCGGTGGATGACGGTTTCGGCGAAACCCGTCTTTCTCGTGAAAAAGCCAAACGAGCTGAATCCTGGGAGATGCTGGAAAACGTCTTCACCAGCCAGGAAGTCATCAAAGGAACCATCAGTGGACGCGTGAAGGGTGGCTTCACCGTCGAGATCAGAGACGTGCGTGCATTCTTACCGGGTTCTCTGGTGGATGTACGCCCCCTGCGGGAGACGGAACACCTGGAGGGCAAAGAGCTTGAGTTCAAGGTAATCAAGCTGGATCAAAAGAGAAACAACGTCGTCGTTTCGCGCCGATCGGTCCTGGAAGAGGAGAACAGTGCGGAACGAGAAGCGCTGCTTTCCAGTCTGCAGGAAGGCCAGGAGATCAAGGGTATCGTCAAGAACCTGACCGATTACGGTGCCTTTGTCGATCTCGGTGGCGTGGATGGATTGCTGCATATCACAGACATGGCCTGGAAGCGAATCAAGCACCCCAGTGAAATCGTTAACGTGGGTGACGAGATATCGGTCAAAGTGCTCAAGTTCGACCGGGAGAGAAACCGGGTGTCCCTCGGTCTCAAACAACTGGGCGAAGATCCCTGGGTCGCCATCACCAACCGTTATCCGGAGAACACCCGGGTGATGGCTACCGTCACGAATCTGACCGACTACGGTTGCTTTGCCGAATTGGAAGAGGGCGTCGAAGGGCTGGTACACGTCTCGGAAATGGACTGGACCAATCGCAATATCCACCCTTCCAAAGTCGTGCAAGTAGGCGATGAAGTGGAAGTGATGGTGCTGGACATCGATGAAGAACGCCGGCGCATCTCCCTTGGCATCAAACAGTGTCAGGGCAATCCGTGGGAGGAATTCGGTGCGCAGCACAACAAGGGTGACAGCATCAAGGGCTTTATCAAGTCCATCACCGACTTCGGTATCTTCATTGGACTCGAAGGCAATATCGACGGCCTCGTGCACCTCTCCGACATCTCCTGGAACGAACCGGGGGAACAGGCGGTGCGGCGCTTTACCAAAGGTGACGAGATCGAAACGGTGATCTTGTCCATCGATGCTGAACGTGAACGTATATCGCTTGGCCTGAAACAATTGGAAGATGATCCCTACTCCAATTACGTAGCGGTCAACGAAAGAGGAGCCATCGTCATAGGCACCGTGAAGTCGGTGGAAGCCAAGAGCGCCATCATCCACCTGGCGGAAGAGGTGGAAGGCGTGCTGAAGGCATCCGAGATCAGCCGGGATCGTGTCGAAGACGCCCGCAATGTCCTCAAGGAAGGGGAGGAACTCGAGGTCAAGGTGATCAGCATCGATCGCAAGAACCGGGCGATCGGACTATCCATCAAGGCCAAGGAAGCTGCCGAAGAGGAAGCCGCCATCAAGGAGCACCGCGAAAAGGAAAACGAAGCGGTCAGCCCCACCACCATCGGTGACCTGATTAAAGCCCAGCTGAAGAGAGATCCTGAATAAAACTGATTGGGAAAAGACCATGACCAAGTCGGAATTGATTGAGAAGATCGTAGATCAGCAGAGTCAGTTGTCCGCAAGAGACGTGGAAGTCGCCGTCAAGATGATCCTCGATCATATGGCGGAAGCGCTCTCCAAGGGAGAACGAATCGAGATCCGGGGATTTGGCAGTTTTTCACTTCACTACCGGGCGGCACGATCTGGTCGCAATCCCAAAACCGGCGAGAAGGTCGATCTGTCCGGCAAGTATGTACCCCATTTCAAACCCGGCAAGGAGTTGCGGGAACGAGTCGATGTGGGGATGCAGGCCGGCATATAAACCACAAACCGTCAGCAACGGCACGATCACTGATCGTGCCGTTCTTTTGTGGGTAGTCGTGCCGTTGCTGGTTCGTGAGTGTAAAATGGAACGATCATGACGTATCTCAAAAAGCTGCTGTCGGGCACACTGCTGTTCGTCCTGTTCATCTTCGGTCTGATCTACGGCACGGACAACAGTACGCCTGTTGCACTGGCCTTTCTCAACTGGAATACGCCCATGTGGCCGGTGTCCTGGTGGGTGCTGGTAGCCTTTGCATTGGGTACGGGTTTTGGTTTCCTGCTGAGCGTTGGTATGAACGTAAGGGCGAAAGTGGATACACTGAAGACCAAGAAAGAGTTACAGAAGAGTAAGGATGAGCTGGACAAACTGCGGACGATTAACCTGCAGTGATGCCGATTCATTAAAACTATTTTCCACAGGCTACCTACATACAGAATGAGTTCAGATCAAACCGCGTGAATGACTCATGGACAACTGGCTCCTCTACGTTCTGATCCTCGCCGCCATCGCCATCGGCTGGTGGTTGGGCCGTCGCGAGCGTAAACACCAAGCTGCCAACGAACACCAGAAATTGTCGCGCAACTACTTCCAGGGGCTCAACTACCTCCTCAACGAGCAACCGGACCGCGCCATCTCCACGTTCATTCAGGCACTGGAAGTCAACAGTGACACCATCGAGACCCACCTGGCCCTCGGCAGCCTGTTGCGACGCCGCGGCGAAGTAGACAAAGCTGTGTCGGTCCACCAGAACCTGCTGGCAAGACCCCAGCTCAATCGCGAGACCTCCCACTACGTGCAACTGGAACTGGCGCGGGACTACCTGCTGGCGGGCCTGCTCGATCGCGCCGAAAAATTACTGTTAGATCTGATCGAAGAGAACGGCGAAGCCAGAGAACCCGGTTTGCAGCTCCTTGTGGAGATCTATCAACAGGAGCGGGACTGGCAGAAAGCCATCGAAGTGGCATCCAAGCTACCGACCAAAGGCAGCGACGGCGATGCAGTGCGAAGGTCTCTTGCCCACCTTCACTGTGAGCTCTGCCAGGTCGCGTTGGATGATGGCGACTACCGTCTGGCGAAGGAACAGATTCTGCGTGCCTTCGGTCACGACAACGACTGTGTGCGAGCCAGCCTGTTGCTGGGCCGTTTGGAATATCAATTGGACCATATGAAGGATGCCGTCAAGGCACTGAAAAAGATCCGCTTGCAGAACGGCACCTTCGTGCCCGAATCGCTCGATTTGCTCGCCAGATGCTACCAGCAGGGCGGTGGTAACCAGAAGGATATGCGTGACTATCTGCATCAGTGCCTGGATGAAACGCCGGCCATCTCCATCGTATTCGCCTTGGCGAAGAGCATCCGCGAGGATCAGGGAGATGAAGCGGTCGCACGTTTTATCTCGGACCACCTGAAGAAGAATCCCACCATCCGTGGCCTGACCCAGTTGATCGATCTGCACATCGATAACGCGCATGGAATTGCCAGGGAAAATCTTGCTATTTTGCGCAGTTTCACCGAGGCCCTCGTAGTAGACAAACCGGTGTATCGATGTGAAGAGTGTGGATTCTCTGGCAAGAAATTGCACTGGTTATGCCCCAGCTGTAAGCGGTGGGGGAGTGTAATACCGATCTATGGGCTTGAAGGAGAATGATTCAACCGCTGTTCAGTCAACCGCTAGAAGTTGCAGATTTTTTGCCGCGAGAATTCTCTTGTCTGCGGTAACCAGTACCAGTTCAAATACCATTGCCGTGGCAGCCAAGAATCTATCGGCAGGATCCTGGTGGGTAAAACCCACATTGCGGCTTTCGATGGCTACCTCGATATTTATCGGGGCTTCCTTCAATGGCAATACTTGAAAGAGGCTGCGTATTGCGTTACTGCTGTCTTTTCCTACCGATATGCGACCTTTTTCGGCAAGAAGAAGGATTTCCCAAACACTGATCGGAGAGTACCAGAGATCATTCACCGGACTTTCCAGTTCCTCCACAATACTCGCTGGAAGTCTTTCAGGTTCTGATGCACTCCAGAGGATGATATGGGTGTCGAGCAATAGGTTCAATCGCGTAACACCTCCCATTCTTTCTCACTCAGGATGGGAGATATGATATCTCCTTTTATCTTTATGCTGTTCCTCGCGGAACCGAGCCAGCTTTCAGGTTTGGGTGGCGGCGGCGGTGGTGTGATAAGTGCCATTGGTTCGCCTTTTCGTGTGACAAGGATGGTTTTCCCCGTCTTCTTTACCTGACTGAGGAGGCTGAGACAGGTGGCCTTGAATTTTGAAATCGGTATTGTTTCATTCATCGGAAGCGCCTGACATTAAAGGAGCGTACCTTCATCTGTGTAAAGGTTACAGTTACATTAGGCATCATACTATGGTCAATGACCATGGTCAACTGAATGTACTCACCTGTAGGTAGCCCATAATCTGTCTGGTTCTGTAGCACGTAAACTGTCCGGTTTCGGGTTGACCCCACTGCAACAGTGGGAGAAGGACATCTTCGGATACCAGTGCTGCATCCTGTTCGCAACCATTACTATTTGCTGATCGACATGGGATCATCTTGAGAATATCAAGCGCCGAGCTAATTCAGTGGATGGTCGCATCGTCCTCGTCATCATAATCAGCATCCTCCACCATAGCTTCCGCCATGGCCAACGCCTCGTATGCCGCATCGCTGATATCTTCGTCTTCCGAGTCGAGTAGCTGGCCGAGGACATCCCCCGCCTGCCGGGGTCGGATGCCGATCAGGGCATCGATGGAGGCAAGCAGCAAAGGCTTTTCGGTCTTTTCTGAACTGGCCAGTGCTGCTACGTGCGACCAGGCTGCATCTATTTCGCTGGTCCCCGCTGCACCAACCGCCTCGAAGTGAATCGCCGCATTGGTACTGTCCAGCGCTTCCAGAATCTGTTCTTCGAATCCACGCACGTAACGCATACAGAAGACGGCGGTCAACTGCCACAGCCCATCGTCGTTGGAATAGGCAGCACGGACCGCATCCTCATGCCACTCCTGCTGTGCCCGTACCGATGCCTCCAGAATCGAGCGTCGTACATCCTCGGGAGTCTCTCCATCCAGGTAAAGCTGGTGTAGCGCCTCCTTGATCTGTTCAAACCTGATCTCGGTAATCACCGGTTCATCCAGATCATCGAAGCGCACATCCATCTCTTCGAATAAGGGCCCCAAAGCGATGACCGCCTGGGAGCGAAGGGCCTCAGCTTCCTCGTCATCGTGCAGGATCGTCAGCAGTGCATCGACGAGTTCATCGTTGATGACAACGAGGTCACCGGCCAGCTCTGCAGCAGCCAGGCGGTCGTCTGCTTCAGCCTGGTCATCAGTGAGAACTGCCAGCAACGTATTGTCGGCATTTGCCGGCCACTCCCAGGGGGGTTTGTCGATCAAGGTCTTCAGATTCATGATGGGCCTCGTTAGTGTCGGTATTCTCTTATACGACCTGGAAGAGATAACCGCTATTGCTTTTTCAATATCGGGTTGCCGTCCAGGCCGTCCAACATCTCCATTAAACGCTTTTTGCGTGCGTGTTCCACTCTCAAATCCTGCAGGTATCCATCCCACTCCTTTTGCCCATGCTGTGCAAGCATGATCTTTCGGGCTTTTTTCAGGTGTTTTACAGCTTCCACGTAGGCGCTGGGTTTTACTCGCGCAATCGATTCCTGGGCCATGCTTTGCCAGATGCCGATCGCTCTGTCGGGCGCATGGTCTTGGACAGCGGTCGCGATATGATCGTCGTTGCTCCCGGACCGTGCGAAACTTTGCCTTGGCCGGCGATCGTACCACCGCAAAATCGTATCCGGCTCTTTCTCGTAAATGGCGATGTCGATCAGCGTTTCGATCAGTGGGAATTGATCATGACTGGAAGGTTCCGGTTTCTGCAGGCCGGTTCCCGGAAAAGGCCAGTCTTTCTGACGCCACGGCAACTTGCCCTTTTCAAGGTACGTGAGGAGATGCTCGCGCATTGTGGACCAGCTCTTGGCCTCTGTGGCTGCGTTCCAACAATTGAGATAAACCTTACCCGAGGGAGAGCGCACGAAGTCTTCTGCCTGAAGGGCCGCTACAACAGGCCAGTTCTGTTGGCTAGTACGTATTTGTAGAAGCTGGTTGCGAAGCTGCTTGGAGGTGCCCGGGTATTGTTGTCTAACCGCGCGAATCCCGTCAGTTATCCAACTCTCCGCGTCTTCATAACGCTGCTCTGCGATTAACAGCTCGATCAATCGGGCGTAGCTTCCCGTCTTGTGAGCTTCAGATTCACAAAGCGGAATCACCTCGCCATTGCGACCGGCATGATCAAGAGCGTGAATGGTCCAGTTGCTAAGTTGGTCTCGTGCGTAGTCGCGACTATATGATGGACCATCGCTAGGAGAACCAGAAGCTGTAAGCCGTTCGAGCAGTGTATCGGCCACCGGGTGCCAATCGGACTTTTTGTGGTTCCTCGCCAGATATTCTGCCAAGGGTTCACAGAGATCATATTCATCCGCCAGAACAACGTCCACAGCCCAGATCAACTTCTCGTCCGGTGCGAGGGATGAGCGGTCCAGGGCTTTGACGATCAGCGGCATGCAATCTGCAATCTCCATGGCAGTATCACCCTCGTCATCACTCTCCGCCACCTGGCGGGTACCAGCGGCCAACAGCTCCGTACCCAAGACAAACACATCGTCTGCACAGTCGGCATCCAGCAGTGTTACCATTTTTCTACGAATCCCGGAATAGTCGGGGGTATATCCTTCATCTTGCCAATAGTTTTGCCAGCCGAGTCTCTCAGCTATTTCACTGATCTCCCTGCGCACGCGGTTTATCAGCGATCCAGTATCGCCGTTGACGAGCTGTTGGCGGTCGATCACGTCCGCGCCGACTTCCCGATGCAGTTGTGCATATTCCATGATCAGTTCGATGAGCTGGGCCTTCGTCTTGCTCGTCAGGAACTTGACTATCCCCTCTTTGACTTCCTCCGGCAGGGAGGATTCACCATAGTCCGGATCCTCATCCCAATCTTCATCTGTGAATAATTCAATGCGTTCATCGTCCTGCCTCGCGATGGAGATGCGCCGGTTGTCCTCAAGCTGCGCCAAGTACTCGAGCAATGTGGCCACGCCATGTTTGCAGTCGAACCTATAGAGGCAGGTGCAGATCGAATGCAAGTCATCTTCGTCATCCAAATCAACCTTCGTGACATATCGAGTTGCGCCCTCTACCCAGGCGACTAGACTGCCGTCGTCTGCTTTGGCGAGCTTCGATACCCGCTTCTGCTGCTGGTATTTCCTCCCTCTCGCAACGATCGTGTCGTCCGCCCAGTCGTTGATATCGTCCCAGGATACATCGGTGAACGGATCAGTTTGCTTTTTCATCCTCGGGCCGGTGAGATGCTCAAGCCAATCATACGCTGGCGATTTTCTAATTGTTATCGGTATCCACAGATTGTGTCACTCCAAGTAGTTGCTCTGGCTCCACTCGCCTAGCAGTCATCGCCTATACCGTCAGGGTGATGTCCAACGATCGACGTTAGCAACTACGCCCATCGATTCACTCGATCTGCCTACACAGCCTACAGAGATGTCCTACGTTGTTTGAACTTGACCAATGCTACTTTGTATCCGCCTTAAGCAAACTACCTAATCCACCACCAGGAGGAGTTCGAAATGAAGGGGAATTGGTTAATCAAAGTACTTATTACAATCTTGGCATTCACATTTGGCGGCATTAGCTACGCTGATACGACCGACAAGAGCCAGATGGCACAGCTAACTCAGGCGCAGGAACAGGTCAACATCAATGACGCGGACGCTCAGACCATTCAGCGTGTGCTGGTGGGTGTCGGTCGGTCCAAAGCGGAGGCCATTGTGGCCTACCGGGAAGCCAATGGACGGTTTTACTCACTTGAGGAGTTGCTGGAAGTGAAGGGGATCGGTAAATCGACGCTGGCGAAGAACTCGGGACGTATCATTATCGATTAGTGTTGCTCTGGCCTCGCCCTTGGGCGCCGTGAGGCGCCCTTTTTTTTATGTTAGATTGGAATGGCGCTCTCGTAACGATTCATCTGGGCTTCTGTCATGCCTATGGCCTAGCCCGATATTTCTGTGCATGTGAGGGATCCAAAATAATCAATATGTTACGCACATTTTCCATGATATTATGCGGTTCGCTTGACAGGTAGGGTATAGAGCATGAGTGAATCAGGAACTGAAATTCGGGAAGATGAAATTGATCTGAAGGATCAACGGGACATCTGTTTCGTTTGATCGACGGTGATGTTGATTACAGTGCCAGCAGGACTGTTCTCAATACGAGTAATATTCGCCTATATCTGATCATTCTATTTCTGACGATGGTTGTGGTGATTCCTTTTGAAATGATCCGAAGATCACTGGGATAGAATCAGATTGGCTCCCCGAGCTGGGCTCGAACCAGCGACCCAATGATTAACAGTCATTTGCTCTACCAACTGAGCTATCGGGGATCAGAGGCAATCGAAAGGTCGCAGAGTTTATAGTGGAACCTGCTTGGGGTCAATAATCCGGATATTCAGGAGGAAACGATGGCAGATACAGATGACGCTCAGGAGGTGAAAGAGTTTCACACAGATGTAAAGCAGCAGACAGAAAGCTACTTCCTCAAAGGCTCCAACTCTTTGGACTGGGGCATGAAAAATCGCCTGGCCCGGATCTTTAATTCACGGTCGGGAAACACTGTCATGCTGGCAGTCGATCACGGTTATTTCCAGGGACCGACGACAGGTCTGGAGCGGATCGATCTCAACATCATGCCGCTGGTTCCTTATGCTGATACGTTGATGCTGACTCGAGGCATCCTGAGAAGTCTCGTACCACCATCGATGACTACACCGATCGTTCTGAGAGCATCGGGAGGATCCAGTATCCTTAAAGAGCTTTCCAACGAAGAGATTGCCGTCGGTATCGAAGAGTCGATTCGACTCAATGTATGTGCGATGGCCGTGCAAGTATTCATCGGCGCTGAATATGAGAAACAGTCGATTATCAATATGACCCGACTGGTCGACATGGGAAACCGTTATGGCATTCCCACCTTGGCCGTGACGGCCGTCGGTAAGGATATGGTACGTGATGCCCGTTACTTCAGACTGGCAACCAGACTGTGCGCTGAACTGGGTGCCCATTACATCAAGACCTATTACATCGAAGAGGATTTCGAAACGGTGACCTCCTGCTGCCCGGTCCCTATCGTAATTGCAGGGGGCAAGAAAATACCGGAACTGGATGCCCTAAAAATGGCCCACAACGCTATACTAAAGGGAGCCAACGGCGTGGATATGGGGCGGAATATCTTTCAATCAGAATCCCCGACATCGATGATTCAGGCGGTTGCCGCAGTAGTTCATGACAGAGAGACGCCGGATAAAGCGTTTGAATTGTACAATGAGCTTAGCAATCAAAGAACCTAAGCCATCTGCGCCGAGGTGCCTTTGAGTACGCAATTCCAGGTACACGCCAACTTTCAGCCAGCAGGCGACCAACCCGCTGCTATCCAGCAACTGGTAGATGGCCTGGAATCTGGCCTGGCAACACAGATCCTGCTGGGTGTAACCGGGTCCGGCAAGACCTATACGATTGCCAACGTGATCGAACAGATTCAGCGCCCAACCCTTGTGATGGCCCCGAATAAAACCCTCGCTGCTCAACTATACGGTGAATTCAAGGAGTTCTTTCCCCGTAACTCCGTCGAGTATTTTGTCTCCTACTACGATTACTATCAGCCGGAAGCATACGTCCCTTCATCGGATACCTATATCGAAAAGGATGCATCGATCAACGAGCATATCGAACAGATGCGCCTGTCCGCGACCAAAGCGTTACTGGAAAGACAGGATGCCATAGTGGTCGCGTCGGTTTCCTCAATTTACGGTCTGGGTGATCCCGCCGCCTACTTGAAGATGGTAATTCACCTGGACCGTGGTGACCGGGTCGATCAGCGTTTCATCCTGCGAAGACTTGCTGAATTGCAGTACACCCGCAACGACTATGAACTGCGCCGCGCTACCTACCGAGTCCGGGGTGATGTCATCGATATCTTCCCGGCAGAATCGGATCGGGATGCCATCCGCGTGGAGCTGTTTGACGATGAGATTGAGAGCCTTGCTTATTTTGATCCGCTGACGGGCGAGGTGTTGAGGCAAGTACCGAGGATTACCATCTTTCCCAAGTCTCACTATGTCACTCCGAGAGAAACGCTGGACAACGCCCTTGACCAGATCAAGGAGGAACTGGTCGATCGTCTGAAACGACTACGCGATGCCGACAAATTAGTTGAGGCGCAGCGGCTGGAGCAGCGCACTCGATTCGACCTTGAGATGATTCGAGAATTGGGATACTGCAGTGGCATAGAGAATTATTCCAGGTATCTGTCGGGTCGGGCGCAGGGAGAAGCCCCGCCGACTTTATATGACTATCTGCCTGGTGACGCGCTATTAGTCATGGACGAATCCCATGTTGGGATACCTCAATTGGGTGCCATGTACAAGGGGGACCGATCCCGTAAGGAGACATTGGTCGATTATGGTTTCAGGTTGCCTTCAGCATTGGACAATCGCCCGTTACGATTCGACGAGTGGGAGCTGTTAGCGCCGCAGATGATATTTGTTTCCGCCACTCCAGGCCCCTATGAAACGGAGAAGTCCGGACAGACCGTCGATCAAGTTGTACGCCCCACAGGACTCGTGGACCCACAGATCGAGGTAAAACCCGCACGAACCCAGGTGGATGATCTGCTGTCTGAGATCCGGGAACGGGTGGACAAGAACGAGCGTGTTCTTGTCACCGTACTAACCAAGCGAATGGCTGAAGACCTGACCGATTATCTCGATGAGCATGGCACCCGCGTCCGTTATCTCCACTCCGATATCGATACCGTGGAACGCATGGAGATCATCCGCGACTTGAGGATGGGAGAATTTGACGTACTGGTCGGCATCAATCTGCTCCGGGAGGGGTTGGACATGCCGGAAGTATCATTGGTCGCCGTGCTGGATGCGGATAAGGAGGGCTTCCTGCGCTCGGACCGTTCCCTGATCCAAACCATAGGCCGGGCTGCGCGACACCTGACTGGCAAGGCAATTCTTTACGCGGATAAGACCACCGGTTCCATGCAACGGGCAATCGATGAAACCGACCGCCGCCGGGGTAAGCAGCAGGAATTCAATGCGAAACACAATATCGTTCCTGTTGGTATCAAGCGAGACGTGATCGATGTAATGGAGGGTGCGCGAGAAGTGCCCGCCAGAGCCAAACGTTCCCTCGACCGTGTGGCAGACAAGGGCGGTAGATATAGTAGGAAAGAAGCTGCCATGAGCCAAGACGATCTCGAAAAGGAGATTCTGAAGCTGGAAGAAGCGATGTTCGAACACGCCAAGAACCTGGAATTTGAGGAAGCCGCTACAGTCAGAGATCAGATATCTGAATTGAGGACGCAGTTCATCTCATGACATCGGGTCGTCCAAATTCTGTTAGAATTAGTGCCCATGGGTCTGTAGCTCAGTTGGTTAGAGTGCCGTCTCGACAAGGCGGATGTCCGCAGTTCAAGTCTGCGCAGACCCACCAAATAAATCAATGTGTTAGAGTGTTTTCTGCCTGCCCATAGAAGCGCCAGTGTAAGATATCCAGCAAATATCCAGCAAATATCCAGCAAATGTCCCAGTTTCGCTTCAGGTTCGAGGCATTTCAGGCCTTTCACACGTGTGGAAAGGACAAGCCCTCTTTTTCAGCCAAGCTGACCCTACCCCCGGGGTACCCCCCGCTTGCCTCGTTGGGACTCCTGCGGAGCGACATGTACTCTATTTCACTCAAACATAGCGTAATTTTTCCAGTATAACCACATAACTTACATGGTTATTAGGCTTTTTTGGGCTTTGCCACTCACAGCTCCACCGGAAACTGGTATCACCCGTCTGCACGAACTTCATGAAGTACGCCTTTCAGAAAGTTGAGCGTCCCTGCAAGCCTGCTGGTCAGGTACCTCTACTTAGAGTCTGCTCATAAACTATAAGCCATTGATATTAT
>JASMJM010000086.1 GCA_030749725.1 Pseudomonadales bacterium
TCGCCGGGAATGGCTAGTCCTTTCCAAGAGTCGCAACAACGTGGACGACGGCTTCTCGGCTTGCCCGAAGGGAGCTTACCAGATGATCCAATACTGCGTTACAACCCTTGAAAAGGACTAGCCATTCCCTGCGGGCTGTGCCTTGTCTTGGATCATCTGGTACGCTCTGAACCCATCAATTCTAGGTAGTTGGAGTACCAGTATTGACTTCTAGCAAAGAGAGGGCCTAATCTCTCAGGCAGATCAATTCATTGAGCCAGTGGAGCAGCTATGGATCTCAGATACAGCGAGGAATATGAGACATTTAGACAGGAAGTCCGTGAGTTTATCAAGACACATAAGGACCAGGCGCCGTCGGGCGGCAGGGGCGCGCAGAAGCCCGGCGCGGGCCGCAAGTGGCAGCAGTTACTGATTGAACACGGCTATGCGGCGCGCAGCATTCCCAAAGAATATGGTGGCTATGGCGCCGAACCGGACATTTTGAAAAACCACATCATCGCTGAAGAATTTGCCATCGCCAAGCTCAGGCCCGGTAGTAGCGGTGACCCTCGGCTGGTACCGACCCTGCTCGAACTCGGCACCGAGGAACAGAAGAAACAACACATTCCACCCAGTGTGCGTGGCGAGGTCAGCTGGTGTCAGGGTTATTCGGAGCCGGGATCAGGGTCCGACCTGGCATCCCTGTCCACCAAGGCTGTGCTCGATGGCGATGACTTTGTGATTAACGGCCAGAAGATCTGGACCTCCGGTGCGATGCAGAGTGAATGGATGTTTGCACTCGTTCGGACCGAGCCGGATGCGCCCAAGCATCAGGGCATCAGTTACCTGCTGCTGCGAACAGACACACCAGGACTCGATATCCGCCCCATGAAGCAGATGAACGGAGATTCAAGTTTCAACGAGGTGTTCTTTACCGACGCGCGCGTGCCCAAGGATCAAATCGTTGGCAAACGCGGCGACGGCTGGTTTGTCGCCAACGCCACCCTCAAACACGAACGAGGCAATCTGGGCGATCCCAATGCTGCAGAGTCGCGTTTCCGTTCCATCGTGGATCTGATGAAGAAGGAGCAACTGGGTGGTGCCTCGATCATGGAGCATCCCGTGTACCGGGATCGACTGCTGAAATTGCAGGCTCGTATGCTGTCGATGAAGTTCAATGGCATGCGCATCATGAGTTCTTCCATCAAAGGCGAAGACCCGGGTCTGTCCCGCTGGATAGTCAAACTTCAGGGCTGTGAACTGAACCACCAAATGGCAGGGCTTGCGGTAGACATCATGGGTGAGTTGGGAATTCTCTATGACGGCAGCGCCTACCTGCGGGATGGGGGTATCTGGCAGTATTGGTACATGCTCGATCTCGGGTTAATCATTGGCGGCGGCACGGCACAGATCCAGAAGAATATCATTGGTGAGCGAGCGCTTGGTTTGCCGAAGGAGCCAAAACAAGAAGCCTGATCTGATCCTCTCCGCGTCTGTGCATATTGCCTTCGGCCTGCGAAAGGTGCACTGAGTTGATCTGGGCGATGTGCTTTAGGTGGCAGGAAACGCGAGCAAGCAGATGGCCTTATCGGCGGAACTGTTTTCGATGCTCTTGGTGGGCAGATACGCAGGGACCAGGTAGGCGTGTTCGCTCTTTAGCTGCTCGCCGTTGACCAGGCATTCGCCGGCAACACCGATCGTCAGCGCATAGCTGCTCGTCTCGAACGTATGACGTGCGCCGGCTTGCAGCGTCAGGCGCTGAACCGAAAATTGCGGAAAGTCCGCCACCCCCTCCAGCGTTACTCCCGCGTCGCTAACGAGCATGGGTAGGTCTGCTTCCTGTTCCGTCTGGATGATCATGTCCTGGATCGCCTCGATGCTGTCCCAGTGGTCCTGTGTCAGCACCTTTTGGGCGAAAGAGATTATCTGACGCTCATAGTGAGGGGTTTGAAATTCGATGGTCCGAACGCCATGCTGCAATGCGTGGGGGGTGAAGGGAGGCACCCTCAGCACATCACCGACTTTCAGGTCCCGCAGATGCGTGAAGGCGTCCATTTCGGTTCTGAGTTTCAGTTCCGCGTCGATCCAGTCAGGCGGCAACCTGTCCTGCCGATGGTTGACAAGATCCGTGGTGATCAGGTTATTTGGTGCATTGTCCGCCTCGCGTCCGGGCCGGTCCAGCTCAGCATCGATCTGCTGGCGAATGAATCGGTAAGATTGCACAGCAGCGAGATAGGCGTAGCGAAATTCGCTGTCTGATTCAAACTGAGCAAGCTTTGCCGCATCGAATCCATAACGAATCTTCCCCACTCCGTTCGGCCAGCACTGTTCGTCCACGTGAGTGACGATGTAGACTTCTGTCTTTTCACGGTGCATTTCGAAGTAGAGATCGCCCTGCACCGCAGCGGGCATGGGGTCCAGTATCTTGAGTAGAATCAGTTCACGCTGCCGGTTGGCACAGATTGCCGGATAGAACGCGTTCAGCCATGGTAGTGGAATGCCTTGCACCGTACAGACACCCCTTTGTTCGATGCCTGTGTACCAGATCTCCTGCCCCCATGGTTTGGGGATATTGACGGTCTCCAGCTGCAAGGGTTTGGCAAGGTCAATCACAGGCAGCGTGTGACGTTCGCACAATCGGCTGAACGTTGCATCTTGCTGCCGCATGTCACCTTCGACGGCGTCGATGCGGTCCGTCAGCGTAATTGACATGTAAACCTGATCGCTCTGCTTGCGAAGCTGGCAGACTGCCAACAAGGTTGTCGAGGCGGGTTCATCCAGCCAATAACAATCGACATCGAAGCAAAAGGCGATCTCCCTCTGCCGGGACGTGGTTGCAGCGAATCGTTCCATTTCCCGCTGCAGCACGCCGTCTGCTGAACTGACTTGGCCGAGTGACTCGATCATGGCGCCGAAACATTCAGACTCAGCGCGGCCATTGATGCAACCTTCCTGACCTTGCGGCCGGGTGGCTCCACCTGAACCATATCGGCGCCCGGATCCGCATTGACCCGCCCACAAAGCAGTCGGTTAACATCGATTAGATCCGGTACTCGATAGAGTGACAGCAACGTCGTTTCCTTTCGATCGTGAACGCACAGCCAATGGGTTAAGGCGCACAGCATAGAACAGCGCGATATTATTGCAACAGCTAGGTCCATGCGCGGGCCTGCTGAAACCAAGTCCGAAAACGGCCAGCAATGGATGTGAGCAGCGACTATGATGATGTTCGATCATTGTAGATCTGAGACAATGGACCCAGGGGGCAGTTGGTGATGGAGTTAGATGCAACGACGTGTGAGCGAGCCAGGCTGTCGAGGGATGCCCGATTCGATGGACGATTCTTTATCGGCGTCAAGACAACCGGCATCTATTGCCGGCCGGTGTGCCCGGTGAGAGCGCCGAGAGCCGACAATACGACGTTCTATGCCAGTGCGGCGGCTGCAGAGGCTGGGTTCAGGCCCTGCCTGCGTTGCCGGCCCGAGACTGCACCGGGTACGCCGGCGTGGTCGGGCACCTCGACCACAGTGGGTAGGGCGCTGCGACTGATTGCGGAGGGAGCACTGGACGAGGGTAGTGTGGATGCCCTGGCGGAGCGACTCGGTGTGGGAAGCAGACATCTGAGTCGGCTGTTTATGAAGCATCTCGGTGCATCTCCGAGCGGGGTAGCGCAGACGCGACGACTGCACAATGCAAAAAAGCTGATCGATGCAACCGATCTTCCCATGGTGCAGGTGGCGTTGTCAGCCGGGTACCACAGCATTCGTAGATTCAATACCCACATAAAAAATACCTACGGCTGTTCGCCGTCCAATCTGAGAACGAAGGCAAACGACCGGCATGTGGATGGCTACCAGTTTCGGCTGAATTTTCGTCCTCCCTATGACTGGCAGGGCATGATTGGATTTCTGGGTCGCCATGCTACGACCGGCGTTGAACTGGTTGAAGGCAGCAGCTACAGCCGCAGCATAGACGTGGATGGCACGGTCGGCACATTCACCATCGACCTCCCATCAGATGAGAATTGCCTGCGCTGTAGCATCCGCATCACCGAATCCAAACATCTGATCCGGATCATTGAGAGGATCAAGCGGTTGTTCGATCTGAGCGCAGATTCAACGGAAATCAGCCGTTGTCTGCAGCGGGACGCCGGCCTGAAGCCGTTGGTGCAAGCCAATCCTGGCCTCAGAATACCGGGTGGCTGGGATGCTTACGAGATGACCGTGCGCACCATCATCGGTCAGCAGGTGTCGGTTGCCGGTGCGAACACGACCACGGCGCGCCTGGTGCGCGCTTATGGGTCAGTGCTAACGGATGATGGCCCGTTAGACAGGCTCTTTCCCACTGCGGATAGTCTGTCCCGGCTGGACTCTGCCAGTGCCGGCATGCCGGTCGCCAGGGCAGAGACGATCAAACAGTTATCCATGGCGGTGTGTCGTGGCGATGTCTGTTTCGACAATAGCAACGATTCGGATCTGCTCTATCGGCAACTGACGGCGATAAAGGGGATTGGGCCATGGACGGCAGGATATGTCGCCATGCGCGCAATGGGGGATCCCGACGTATTCCCGCGCTCGGATCTGGTATTGCCGAAGATGGCAGGTCATCTGTTCGGCACTGCAATATCAGAACCAGAACTGCTGCAGCGCTCAGAGAATTGGCGCCCCTGGTGTGCCTATGCCGCCATGTATCTGTGGCAGATGGCAACAGACCAGAAAAACCGGAGATAGATCATGCACTACACTTATTGCGATACACCGGTTGGCAGCATTCTGCTGGCGGGAGATGAAGAAGGATTGAAGCTGATCGGCTTTCAGCGTGAAGACGAGAGGGAGGCCCCTGGCGCGGATTGGATCGAGGACAGTGCAGGCTTCAAACAGGTAGAGCAGCAGCTAACAGATTACTTCAGGGGCGAGCTGAAGGATTTCACGGTCAATCTCGCTCCCCATGGTACCGCGTTTCAGCTTAAGGTCTTGCAGGCATTGACCCGCATTCCCTATGGCGAGACGCGCAGCTACGCCGAAGTAGCCTGCGAAATCGGTCACCCGAAAGCAGCCAGAGCCGTTGGTGCCGCCAACGGCAGAAATCCGCTGCCCATTATCATCCCCTGCCACCGCGTTATTGGAAGCGGTGGCGATCTGGTTGGTTTTGGCGGAGGGTTATCCGTGAAAAGATATCTGCTGGATCTGGAAAGCGGCAAGCAGCAGCGATTCACATTCTAGGGGCACGCCTAGTGGGGCATCGGCGCTAAGTGTTGCCGCTCAATTCCATCAAACGCGGATAGTCCTGACACGTCTTGTGCGTGACGCACTTGTAGCAGGAGAAGTCCGCATCGACGCCACTGGTGTAGCGATCGAACATACCTGACTGTTGCATCATCTGCGTCCTGTTCCATCCTAATTGTAGAAAGAACTCGGTGGCCGGCAGTTCGACGTTTTCATAGCGTGTACCGCGTGCTTTGGTGAGGAGTCCGAACATCGGCACGATCTCGTCATTCAGCAAGGATTCGTAGGCCTCGCCGTGGGCAGCCAGCGCTTTTACTTCTGTGTAGTTCGTACTCGGATCACAACATTCGATGCCTGCCACGAAGCTGGTGGCGACCTCGCCGACGCCGAATACGTCGATCGCCTGCTTCAGTCGCTCGATCCACAGTTCCTTGCCAATTGCCTTTGCCTTGCCGGGAATGATCTTCGCCCACAGATCTTCGTCCCAAACCTCCAAATTCGGCTGTACGCGGCTCACGCCCGCTTCCTGCAGCGCACGCCAACCCACTTGGTCGAATGCCTGACAGACAGCAGTGATGCGCGTATCTGGTCCTACTGCCGCACGCAGGGCGGACACAGTCTTCACGTAAGATTTCACTTCCAGGGTCGTATCGACGAGTGCACCGCCGCTGACGACGACATGGTCAAGGCGGATCTGTCGGGAAGCTGCGGCGCATGCTTCAATAGTGCGCCGATGATTGGTGCCTCTGAGGCGCCTGCCACTCTTTATAATTTTCGGTGTCTGGACGTTGCCGAGGAAGCAGTAGGCGCATTCATCGCCATCCCGTCCGTACTCGCAGAAGACTGTATGCACGATGGCGGCGCAATGCTCGGCGCGTTGGCCCAGTGCGCTGGCGATGGACGAACCATCGTACAGCTCGCCGGAGAACTCGGGGCGTGGCGTGAACGAGAGGGGTGTGACTGGTTCGTCGTGCCTGCAGAGCGTGTAACCGCTATCCCGATTACCGCGGATGGCGTAGGGGCTCGCGTGATCGAGCTCGGTATTGATGCGCGTGTCGTCGTCGAGGATCATCTGGTTGGGTGGACGGGCATCCGCACCGTACGATTCGCGCTCGGGAATATTCTCCCGGCTCAGAAATGCGCCGCCGGGAATCGACCAGCTACCGGCCTCGGCCATTTCAGCGCTGAAACTGATTCCCTCACGGAGCACGTCAGCCTTCAAAATGATGGTATCGGGTGTGTCCGGGAATTGCTCTTTGAGACTGGTCAAGCGATCGTCCAGAATGATGTCGACCACGTTGTTCTCCCTACATTCAATAAGGTTGATCTACAGTATCAAAGGTCGGCTGTCGAGTTCAATGGTTGGAGTTCAACGGTTGTCGGACGCGACGGAACCGAACCGTGTAGGGTAGCCGGTGAAATCACTAACCCTCAGCCGACCGGCAGATCTTGGCAAACTCACTGAAAAAGTTGGGAAATGTTTTGGCAGTACACTCCGGATTGTTGATCACGATCGGCTGACTGCCAAGTGCCGCCAGCGAGAACGCCATGGCGATGCGATGGTCGTCGTAGGTATCGATGGCCGACTTCCGTATCTGTTTGGGCGGTGTGATTTGAATGGAGTCTTCACCTTCCGTGACCACGGCTCCCAGTTTTCGCAGCTCTGTGGACATGGCGTGTAATCGGTCGGTTTCCTTGACACGCCAGTTGTAGATATTTCTGATGCAGGTGGTGCCGGTGGCAAAAAGCGCGGCGGTGGCGATGGTCATGGCGGCATCGGGAATGTGATTGAGATCCATGTCGATCGCATTCAGCTCTCCCCGACTCACTTCGATCCACTGTCGGCTCCTGACGACCCTGGCCCCCATCCTTTCCAGAACGTCCACGAAACGGGTATCTCCCTGAACGGAATCGGTGCCGATTCCATGCACCCGGACCGTTCCGCCTTTGATCGCAGCGGCAGCAAGAAAATAGGTGGCGGAAGAGGCATCCCCCTCAACCATGAAAGAGCCTGGCGACCGGTAGGTTTGATCGCCCGGCACGGTGAATTGCTGATAGTCTTTCTGCCGGGCGTTGACGCCGAATCTTCGCATCACATCCAGGGTTATATCGAGGTATGGTTTGGAAACCTGCTCGCCAATCACTTGGATATTGGAATCCCCCCGCGCCAGGGGCAGTGCGAGTAAGAGTGACGTTAGAAACTGGCTGGAGATATCACCCGGTATGCTGATATCGCCCCCCTGCAAACCTGTTCCGGTAACTTTGACAGGAGGATACCCGGGCTTGGCAGTGTACTCGATGGCAGCTCCCAACTGCTTCAACGCGTCCACCAGGTGGTAGATCGGCCTCGCCTGCATGTGCTCGTCCCCGCTCAGTTCGAATTCGCCCTGGCTGAGGCAGAGGGTGGCGCAAAGGGGTCTGATGGCAGTGCCGGCATTGCCTAGGAACAGCGCAACACGTCCTTGTGGCGGGAAGCAATCGCCGTGTCCCGTCACCTCACACGTCTGGCCGTCGGTAGATAGCTGCAGAGCGGTACCCAGATCCAGCAGAGCCTGGACCATTCGCGCAGTATCGTCACTGGCCAGCAGATTGGTGATTTCTGTGGTACCGGCAGCCAGCGCTGATAACAAAAGCACTCGGTTGGAAACGCTTTTGGAGCCAGGCAGGTAGATCTCACCGTTGACTGATTCGATTGGATGTAGGGTCAGTGAATTCATTATCAGAGTTAGCGCCGAAGACTCAATAGATTTTTGGCTGTGCCAGACAGGGAGTCAACCGATCGATAAAGCTTGCCAGATTCTCATCCACTTGCCGTCTGGGAGGACAGCCGGGTTCCTCCAGAAGCACTCCACCCGTGTCGTTGTCGACACTTAGGAACAGTTCCGAATCCGCCTCTGTGGTGGCCACGAATACGGTAAACGGATGCTTCAGGCGGCGCTTCGCCATGGCGTGACCAATAAGGTTTTCAATCAACCGGTCGAAGTCCTGCGGGTTCCACATCTGGATCAGGCTGACATGCCCTTCTTCTGCAGTTGCCTCCAAAGCCCCACACCAGTAGGAGCCATAGTAAGCTTTGATGTCCTTGTGAATTTCCAGCTCCAGCGCGTTTTCCAGACCCCGAAAGTCGGTCGTTTGCGATTGTGGAACCGGTTCCCAACGGATATATCCTGCCGCGGGCGCACCAATCCGACAGGGCGAAGGCCAGTCCGGATCAAATTTCTGGGGGGGAAAGGCACCGCCGCTGCCTGCAGCAGCTGATTTGAAGCGTTGCATGAAATCAGCCAACGCTGTTTCTACGTTAGACACCATTGTATTCGTCAGTGAAGATAACGGCTGGATTATAGCCGAACGCGTATATATCGGAAGGTTTATCTCAAGGTGGAGGAGGTGGCTTTTCCTCCTGCACCAGTGGCGGGCGCCGGCCGCGCCGCCGGTCACCTCTGCGACGCATCTCGCCGCTCCAGTCGCCACGCATGGACCGCATGACCTGCTCCCTCTGCCCGGGTTCCAGCCGTTGCATGACTTCAGCCAAGGCGTCATGCATGGCTTGTTGAGACGCGTTGGATGCTGCTCGCAGGGCGGCGAGTGCATCCTGAAGATCCTGTTCGACCAGTTCTTCGCTACGAAGCTGTTTGCTGGCTTCCTCCTGAGCACTGATCAAGGCACGCAGCACCAACTCCGCTCGCCGCTGGTGTTCCCTCAGCACAGGCCGGATGTTCTGCCGTTCCTCTTCGGGCAGGCCTCTGAGGATCCAGCCTATGTGAGGGGGAAATGTGCCTGGGTACGCCCTTTCTCGAAAGAAGCGCCCCAGAAGAGCTCCCAGCAGTAACAGATTCACTGCCAGCGAGCACGCCAGCAGGATCGCTATCCAACGACTTCGTCCGTTGCTCATGGATCAAGCTCCACGGTTGCCTCAGCACCGGAGTCAACCAGGACGATTCCTGAGACGTAGATCTCCTCCTCCCAGCTCTCCCATTCATCGACGCTGGCATTGGTGACACTACCAGCCCCAAGGATGAAGCCGACGGCCACCGGCAGTGTGACGGCTACGACCGGCCGCCACAGCCAGTCCAGATGTCGGCTCGACGGGGGGAACAGCCATTCGAGCAATGAGTCGATCAGTTCCACTTGTGACTGGCCGGACAGGGATGACAGAATCGAGCGATACAGACTTCTGCTGGGTGCACCAACTGCAACCGAGTCCAGTAGACGGTCCAGCTCCGTAGCGGCAGCCAGCGGGCCGGCGGTCCGCGGGTTGGCGGCTATGAATTGCTGCATGGCATCCCGCTCCTCTTCGGGCCAGCGCGATGGTTCGCTGCCATATGCTTCGAGGATTGCCGTGAATCTTTGCCTGCTCAGATCTTGTTCCATGTTCAATCCTCCTTCGATTGAGCGGACAAATCGATGAGTAGTTTGCGCAGAGTTCTCTTGCCCCTCGCCATCAGGGATTCCAGTGCATCCACACTGACGCCGATCACCTCGGCTGCTGCCTTGTTACTGAAGCCCTGGTAATGGCATAGAATAATCGCGCTCTTCTGTCGTTCCGGCAGGTGCGTCAGTGCAGCCGACACCGCACTGCTCACGTTGTCGTGAGCCGCATGTTCCTCGGGCCTGTCAGCCGATTCCAGTTGGGGATGGATCTCTGTGGTCAGAGGCGCCCGGTCGGGCCGCGTTTGGTCGGGCCGCGCTCGGTCGCGGCGATGGAAATCGATGCAGAGATGATGAGTGATCGAGTGCAACCAGGTGGTAAGCTTGCCGTGACCTGGTTGCCACTGGTGTGCACTTTTCCAGACTCTCAGAAACGTTTCCTGTACCAGATCTTCTGCATCGTGACTGTTTCCCAGCATGCGAACAGCAAACCTGTTGAGGGGTGCGAGATGACGGTTCAACAGTTCCTGGAAAGCGCCCTCATCACACTGTTGGATCTTCAGCATCAGTTCTGCATCATCGGTTTCGGGTTGGCTACGGACGGATGACCGGGGCGTTGGTTCGGTTCCTCTATCAACCACCTGATTGCCCACTGGCGATCACAAAAAACCAAGGTCCTGAAGAGGCTACTCTGGGTGCGGGCCTGGACCTCTCCTTCGAGGATCCATCAATTCCGGTGGGGTTAGGTAGCCATCACCGTCTTTGTCCATATTTGCAAAGCGATCCATTTGCATCTCCTCCGCAGTGACGCGTTTATCCCCATTTCTGTCCAGACTGGCAAACTGCTTCTCGATTCGCTCCTTCAACTTGCGCGTCTGGAACTTCTGCATCTCCTTCTGGGTCAATTCGCCATCGCCATTGCCATCCATATCACTGAACTGGTTCTGTTCCGGCGGCCTGAATTCTTCCAGGCTGATGCGTCGATCGCCGTCGCTGTCCAGACGCTTCATCAGGGCACGTACGCGCTCTTGACGCGCACCCATCCTTCGCCCCATACGATAGCCTTCACGGGCGCCCCGTGCGGATCGCTGCTGGGGTCTTTCCATTTTCTCCGGATTCGCTTGGGACTCTTCCTCAGAAGCACTCAGCGCCCAAGGCGTCCACAGAAAGGAAACGGCGGTCAGCAGGATGTAAGCGAACGCTGTAAGCAGTCGTTTCATGATGTATATCTCCCGTTCTTGAATCTGTTAGACACTTCTACGCGACAGAAGCTCAAATCTGTCGCTGCCATCTTCTTATCCATCTCCCCGAATTAACCCTGCGGTCGGCGGCTCCATCCACATTCCTATCTCTGCAGTTACTCCAGGGTAATAAACAGGCACTGACGCGGTTCATCGCCCACCGCTTTGCTCTTGTGCCCTTGACCGGTGGTATCTTCGGCCAACAGGATTTCACCGGCGCCCAAGATTCGCGTTTCACCGCTACCGGTCTCCAACTGAACCCGACCGGACAAGTTGACTACATACTGTCGACGTGGTGCCGGATGAAAATCCAGATCGTAGTCCGGTCCGGTTTCCCGGAAGATAACACTCTTGCTGGTGACTGGCTCTGAGATGAGACCTGCTCCGCCCGATCGCAGTTCAATGACCACATCTTCGAAGTGGGACTGACCGTCGTCCCCTGTGTAGATACGTGTGACTTGCATGACTTGCAGACTCCATTCTGATCTCGATATGAAGATCATCCATCATCGTGACCGGGATTGATAGTCTGGTTCAGGATTTCACCACTGACTCTGCAGGCATTCTGCAGCCTCTCCTGATTTGGGATAAAATGGACAGGCCCCATGGAGGTAGCAGCGTGTCTTTACCGCAAGAACATATTCCGGAACGCCTCAGAGACAGGGTGCGGGTCTTAGGTGACCTGTTGGGAGAAACCATGGCCGAACAATATGGTCAGGAATTTCTCGACAAGATTGAAGAGATTCGAGGTTACTCCAAACAGAGCCGTCTAAATCCAGGCAGCCAAACCAAGCAGCTACTGGGGGTTTTGAAGAATCTTGAGGATGATGATCTCACATCCGTAGCAAAGGCATTCAATCAGTTCCTGAATCTGGCCAACATTGCCCACGATGTGGAAACCGCCTCCAGGGAGGGCCAGTTCGTATCTAAATCTGCCAACCTTGACGTTCTGTTCGAAAAGCTGCTTGAGGAGGGGAAGTCGCAGCAGGAGATTGTCGACGCCGTTCTCAAACTGCATTGTGAACTGGTGTTGACTGCCAATCCTACCGAGATTACCAGTAGAACCTTGATTCAGAAGTATGACCGAATTGCCGGCCTGCTTGAGCGTGTTGATGAAACGTCGTCGGACCAACAGCAACGGGCCGAACTGAAACGTCTGGTAGCAGAAGTCTGGTATACCGACCGGGACAGAAGCGAGCTCCCGGAGCCCCAGGATGAAGCCAAGTGGGGATTCGCGGTGATCGAACACTCCTTCTGGCATGCCCTGCCGGAATTGTGGCGAGGTCTTGATCTACACCTGCAGCGGCATACCGGTCAGTCCCTGCCCATCGACTTTACCCCCATGAAGATCTTGTCCTGGATGGGGGGAGATCGAGTGAGCAACCCCAATGTAACTGCGGAAGTGACCCGTGAAGTGCTGCGCTTGGCCCGCTGGATGGCGGCGGATCTCTATCACCGGGATATTGATCAGCTGTTGTCCCATCTATCCATGTCTCGTTGCAATGACAACTTGGCGGAGATGGTGGGACACACATCTTCAGAGCCCTATCGCGTCGTGTTGCGGGCATTGCGTGAAAGACTGGCCAGCACCCTGACGTGGACAGCCGCGGACGGGCAGCCTTTCACTGACGATGTCATCGTGGCGAAGGAGGATCTCTACCTGCCCTTATATGCTTGTTACGAGTCTTTGAACGAATGCGGCATGGGAATTATTGCTGATGGCCTACTCAAGGATGCGCTCATCAGAGTTGCCTGCTTTGGCATTAATCTGGTAGATATCGATGTCCGGCAGAGCTCTCACACACATGCTCAGTTGCTGGATGAATTGACCCAGTATCTTGAACTCGGCAGTTACCTGACCTGGTCGGAAAGTGAACGGCAGTCCTTCTTGTTGACTGAACTGCAGAACAAACGCCCGCTGATTCCGGCGCAGTGGCAGCCGACCGAGGAGTCCCTCGAAGTATTGCGCACCTTCTATCTGCTGGCTGAGGTGAAAGCTGCGGGGGTAGCCAACTACATCATATCCCTGACGCGAAATCCGTCCGATGTACTGGCTGTTATCCTACTGCTCAGAAAATGCGGTCTGGAGCAACGTCTGCAGGTTGTACCCCTGTTCGAAACCCTGGAAGACCTGGACAACGCTGCCTGGACGCTGGAGAGACTGTTCCATATCCCATGGTATTTCCAATACATCGAAGGCCGGCAGCAGCTGATGATCGGCTATTCCGAGTCCGCCAAAGATGCCGGCCAGATGGCGGCTGCCTGGTTACAGTATCGAGCCCAGGAGGAATTGGTGGATAGATGCAACAAGGCCGGGGTTCAGCTGACGTTGTTTCACGGTCGAGGCGGATCCATGGCAAGGGGAGGTGGTTCGGCTCACCAGGCGATTCTTTCGCAGCCGCCGGGGTCGGTCAACGGCGGGATACGAGTGACCGAACAGGGCGAGATGATCCGCTCTAAATATGGCTCGCCCAGTCTGGCTCTGATGAATCTGGATCTGGTACTCAGCGCGACCATCGAAGCGTCGTTGCTGCCGCTAATCGGAGCAAAAGAGGATTGGCGACGCATGATGGATCAACTTGCAGATACGGCGCGCAATGAATATGACCGCATCGTGCAGGACAATGTGGATTTTGCTGACTATTTTGATCAGGGGACACCGGCAGAAGAGCTGACCAGACTGGCATTTGGCGGCGGCCAGGTCCAACCTGACGATGACGACAGCCTGCAGATGAAAAACAGCATCGAGAATCTGCCCGCCATTCCCTGGAATCTTGCCTGGACGCAGAAACGTTTGATGCTGCCCGCCTGGCTCGGGACCGATAAGGCCTTGAGCGAATTCAAGAAACTGGGAAAGCTCCATCTATTGCAGGAGATGCTGGATGAGTGGCCCTTCTTCAACACACAGATCAATATGCTTGAGCGCGTGCTGGCTAAATCAGACATGGGGATATCTTCCTACTACGATGAGGCGCTGGTCGATCAGAAGCTGCGCTATCTGGGTGATCTGTTTGGGGAAAAACTGATACAGCTCATTCATCTGATCAATGAGCTGAAACGCCAGGGAACACTGTTGGAGTCCGACCAGGAGACCAACGCAGCGCTGGAAATAAAACACCCCTACACGGATCCGTTGCAGTTTCTCCAGGTGGAGTTAGTGTCGCGCCGCCGCAATCAGATGCAGGAGAACAGTACCCGCCTGGACGCGGCGCTGCTGGAGACCATCGTCGGTATCGCGGCAAGTTTGCGCAATACCGGCTAGGAGTTGGTCTGAGCGCAGAGCTGCCTTCAGGGCAGGTAAGGCGCCGGCGGCAACCCGACTTGAGTGCGCAGGACGTCCTGTACATCTTCAACATACTCGCACAGCAGGGACCGGGTATCACGTGGATCGATGATATCCTGGCCGGTCGCCTCGGCTGTTCGAAACGGGGAAGCAAGCGCCTGCAGTTTCGCTTCGATCTCCTGGCGGCGTGCTTCCGGATCCGGGGCTGCATCTATTTCACGACGGTAGGCGGCGGAGGCGCCGCCGGCAATGTGCATCGATCCCCAACTCGCCGATGGCCAGCAGTAACGACGGAACACGCCACTGGGCCGGTGTTGGCACTGGCTTGCAACGCCGTACAGTCGCCTGATCACAAAAGTGATCCAGGGCATGCGACTCTCACACGTGACCGCCACCAGTCGTGCTCCCGCCCGTTCGATGCCGCTCTTTTCCGCCTCCAAACCCACCATGAAACCGGGTTCATCGGCAAATGAGACCAGCGGCAGGTGGAATGTGTCACACAACTGTAGCAGTCGGATCACCTTGGCACCTGCGGCTGCATCGGTTGATCCACCGCGATGTTTTGGGTTATTAGCCATCACCCCGATGGGATAGCCGTTGACCCTGCCAAGTCCGGTAATGCGTGCGCGCCCATAGTACGGAGCAATCTCGAAGAAAGAATCGTGGTCCAGAACGTGCCGGACAAGGTCATGGCCGTCAAAAGGTTTACGTCGATCGCGGGGAATGATGGAAAGCAGCTCTTCATCGCGACGTTCAGGATCATCCGTCGGCTCGATGCGCGGCGCCATTTCCCAAACGTTGCTGGGCAGGTAACTTAGAAACCGACGGATCTGGTCAAATGCCTGCTCTTCGGTTTCAGCCAGGTTGTCCACTACGCCGCTCTGGTGTACATGGATGTGGTCCCCGCCAAGATCCTCCTTACTGATGTCCCTACCGGTGGACGCCTTGACGACCGGGGGTCCCCCGGGAAACAGTTGACTGGTCCCCTTGACCATGATGTTGAAGTGAGCCAGGCAGGCGTTGATTGCCGGCAGACCGGCCACAGAACCCATGACGGCCGAGACCACCGGCACCCGGCTCAGCAGTTGTACATCCACCGCTGACCAGACATTGCCATCGGGCAGATAGGTTCGTCCTATGTGCTCGAAGGAACGCACGCTGCCGCCGGCGGCGTCCAGCAGGCGTACATAGGGCATGCGCCACTCCAGAGCCCGCCGATTGGAAGCCAATTCGGAGCCAAGTCCACCGGCACCGCCGCCGGAGCCGCCGCTGATGGTGAAGTCGCCTCCACTCAGGATCACCTTGCGACCGTTCAATCGACACACTCCCTCCACGGCACCTTTCGGCGTGAAACTGGTGAGCTGATCACCCTCATAACCGGCTGCCCCTACAAGCGCTCCAAATTCACTGAATGATTCGGGGTCGGTCAGCTTTTCGATGCGCTCACGCACCGTCAGCTTGCCGCGGGCGTGTTGGCGCGCAATCCCCTCCGGGCCACCCATTTGCTTACCAAGATGCTTGCGGTGCTCAAGTTCATCGATCTCCGATTGCCACGACATATTGATACTCCAGATATAAAAGATGGGAATATAAACTACTCAGGCTGGAATTTAACACAGTCCTGCATCAATCATCTTGCCAGTGGCGTGTCTTTCTGTGCCACGGCAACGGACTAATATGAGGACCGGCACGCCCGCCGGGCGAATATTGCATCCACGGAGGAGAATCGTCAGGGCGGTGACAGTAAGCTTTGGTCAGTGATCGACAGAAGTGATCAGCGACCTCGTCCGATTCAGGTGTTTTCCTAAGGAATTCGCGGCTGCCGTGGACGACTATGACTCAGGGTCTACGTCCAGCGACTCCAGAGTACGGGCGACCATCCCGTAATAACCTATTGAAACAGTCAGCTCGACAATATCGCGAGAATTGAAGTGACCTTGCAGAGCAGCGAAAGTCGCCTCTGAGGCTCGGATGTCTTGAGCAATTTCATCGGTATATTTCAGGACGGCACGCTCTCTGGCATCAAAGTTTGTAGATTCCTGCCAGGTGGCAATCTCGTCTATCTGGGCTTGGGTCAGACCGGTACTTAAGCCGATACGCCGGTGAGCGGCCAGCTCATATGCCGAATTTGCCAGTTCTCCCACTCGCAGGATGGCCAGTTCCCGCATGTCAGCGGCGAGCGTACCCTTGTACAGCAGGGTTGTGCCCATTCTGCTCCAGTCACGTACCAGTTTGGGGCTATGGGCAAGAACCTTGAACAGATTGAGTACTCTGCCGCTGGATGCCTCAGCCTTTGTGTAAATCTCTTTGGCGATCGGATCAACTTCATCTTTTTCAAGCAGTTTCAAACGGGCCATGTCTATTTCCTAACTGTTGTTCTTAGACTCGATGCCGGCCGGTTTAAGCAGATCGAGAAAACGCATTATGCTCTGGTGCTCTTCCAGCAGTAGTTCAATGGACCGCATGGTGCCTTCGAGGATGGATGTCTTGGGAATGTACCACAGTTGTCGCTTCCGATCTTACAGAATTGCGTCATGGCTGCCGAGCAGCAATACCTGCGCACCGAACGCGCCAGACGTGATCTTGCCGACGTTGTCGAGGGACCTCGGGACGCTAAAGTGGGCAGTGGCCCATCATCAGCGCTGAGAGTCGCGTTCCTCGTATTGCTCAGTCAGGCGTGCCAGCAGTTGTACCTCAACCTGCAGCCAGATTTCTGCTCCTTCTTCATCACCTCTATCGGACAGCTCTTTGGCCCGCATGGCGGCTTGATCCGGAGCAGCATTACCATAACGCTGAATCATTACCTTAACTGCGTGTAGAATTTGTGTTGTGTCAATTGATTCCATTTAATCACACTAACCAAGTCTCACACTCGTGATTCTTATACAGGGCATCAGCTAACCGCATCATTTAACGTGAAAAGAATATTGGCGGCGATGATTCAGATCACATGGCAGTAAAGAGAGTTTACCTGGCTTAGGCCGACTGCTATTGTTAACGGCTGGTTGGATAGTCCATCAGTCCCTAATGCAGCGCTAATTACCTGTTATGAAAGGAAAACCTGACTGAATTTGTAGGTGGAGAGGTCTTGAATGGTTGCTCGACGCCAGCTAGGTGGCAATGGGTGCATTGATGCCCAATTTCTGGAGTCACCAGAGTGGAGCGCTTTGACCGAATCTGAAGCAAAGATGTTGGACAAAGCGATCGTGTGCCGGAAACATGAACTCGGTGATGTGATCTTTTATGAAGGGGATGCCTGCAATGGCACCTATTTCATTAAGAGTGGTCTGGTTGGCATACGCAAGGCTGATATCGAAGGAGATTCCACCCTACTGAAAATTGCCCAACCGGGAGACACCCTCGGATACAGGCCGCTGCTAGCTGAGCAGAATCACCGCGTCAGTGCTGAAGTGTTAAAACCTTGCCATATCTGTTTCATCAACCGAGCCACAGTACGACTGCTGATGCGGGGCAACCCCACTTTGGGGCTAAATTTCTTGAAGAGGGCCGCCATCGAACTGGGTGAATTCGAGGAGAGATTTCACGAGAGTGTGACCCTGAGCGTACGAGCTCGATTCGCCCATCTGTTGATCGCATTGCAGGAAAAGTACGGTCAGGCACGGGACGATGGCAGTCTGGTGCTGGAATTGCCTGTTTCAAGGGCTGACCTTGCCGCCATGCTGGGTGTGCGGCGCGAGTCGGTGTCACGGGTGATCCATGAACTGGAGACGGAGGGCCTCACACACTTCATCGATCGCAGTGTACAGGTACCTGATCTGGACTCCTTGATAAACGAGTTCACCAACTGATCTAGTGTACTGTCCCACAATTGACTGGCCTTATTCCCTGGCCTATTTCGTCCCTGGACTGCGTTGCTCGTTGTTGTGGGGCGCCCGGCCAGGGGCGCCCGGCGAGGGTGCCCAACCCACGGCGTCCTCACGCCTTGCCAGGAACAAAATACGCCGACCGAATAATGACCGCTCAATTGCGGGACAGCACACTAGCAACTGCTGCTGCGTGAACCACAGCCTCCCCTTTGCTTGATAAACTGCCACTTGGTTACAGACTAGTCCATCGATATGGACTCGATTGATGCCGGGCTATTCCTGTTGCTGATTGGGGTGGGAGCCTTCTGCCAGACCATCACCGGTTTCGCCATGGCCCTGATTATCATGGGTGGGGCCGCCGCTCTCGATCTGGCTTTGGTTTCGTTCAGCGCGGCGGTAGTCAGCATCGTCTCCCTCGTGAATGTCATTGCCGCTCTTCGTCACAGCTACCGGCACGTGGATCGTCGTTTGCTGGCTCATCTGTGCCTCGGCATGATACCGGCACTGATCGCCGGCGTTGTGCTGCTGGGCTTTCTCAGTGAATCATCGCAAACATTGCTGCGCAAGATATTGGGGGGTGTGATCATCATGGCTGGTCTGCTGCAGCTAATGAAACCACAGCCCTGGGCGCAAAGATCGGCGCCGCTGTATGCCTCTCTGGCAGGCTGTCTCGGAGGTCTGACCGGGGGTCTACTCAGCACAGGTAGCGCACCAATCGCCTTTTTCATGTATCGGCAACCCATCGATTTCGAAATAATCAGGGCGACACTGTTGTCGATCTTTGCCGTATCTACATTGGGTCGCACGCTCGTTATCTCGGCAGCCGGCCATATAACAGCTGAAATCCTTATCATGAGCAGCATAGCGATACCGTTGGTACTGCTGGCCACTACGCTCGCCCACAGGGCCGCACCCTATCTTTCAGACATGCTGGTGCGAAAGGCGGTGCTGGCCTTGCTGATCTTGGTGGGTAGTTTTCTCCTCGTATCGTAGTCCATCGCTCTTCTCGAAATAAGGGGACAGTTTACTTAATTCCCCATGGGGAATTAAGTAAACTGTCCCCTTATTTCCCTGCAGAAAATGGAACATACATTTCGCGATCCACATGCCTGATTTTAGTGATATTCGACCCTACGAGGACCGGGAAGTAACACCGGTCATCGAGAGATTGTTGCTTGATCGTGACTTTCTAGGATTCATCGGCAGATACCGCGCGCCTTTTCTGACTCGTTGGCTACCCGGCATAATGAGAAAGGTGGTGCAAAGTGCACTCAGAAAACAGTTGGATCACGTATCGACCGTTCGGGACTTTCAGGAGGTCGTTGCTCGATATGTCGTCAGGTTGCTGAAAGAAACGACAACCGCATTCAGCCATGCAGGACTTGAGAATCTCAGCACGGACGCTGCCTATCTGTTTGTCAGCAATCATAGAGACATCGCCGCAGACTCCATGCTGGTCAACTACGCACTGTTTTATGCCGGTCACGGTACCGTGCGCATTGCGCTTGGCGACAATCTTATCCAGAAGCAGTTTGCCACCGATCTGATGCGTTTGAACAAGAGTTTTATCATCCGAAGATCGGTGGTGGGTGCCAAGAAAGTCTATGCGGCACTTCTGCAGTCATCCCGGTATATCCACCACTCTCTGAGTGAAGGTTATTCAATCTGGATTGCTCAGAGCGAAGGTCGCGCCAAGGATGGTATCGATCGGACCGATTCAGCGGTAGTCAAGATGTTCATGCTGTCAAAACGCAAGGCGCAACGCCCCTTTGGAGAACTGATCGAATCCCTGAATATCGTACCCGTGTCCATCTCCTATGAGTATGATCCGTGTGATTTGCTGAAGGCGAAAGAGCTTTATTATATCGATCAAACAGGTTCCTACACCAAACCGGAAGGTGAAGATCTGATCAGCCTCGCCAAGGGGCTTGGTGAATTCAAGGGTGAAGTAAATCTACGTTTTTGTGAACCCATCAAGGGCAGTTTCGAAACTCCGGATCAGGTGGCTGATGAATTGGATCGTCACATCCTGTCGAATTACCATGTCTATCCATCCAACTACATAGCTCTCAGCCAGATTGAGGATAGCGCTTACAGACAGGTGTGGTTGAAACTGAAGGACAGGTATGCAGAGATTGCGTCACAAGAAAAGGAAACGGAATTTGCCAACAGGTTAGATCGGTGCCCTACGGAACACCGACCCTATTTCCTCAAAATGTATGCGAATCCACTGGTGTGCAGGGACAACTTGCTGACATAACGCGCTGACACGAGTGCCAATATAGAGGGATATTGATGTGGTGGATCAGGTTGGTGGTAAGTTTAGCCAGCCGGCTGCCTCAACAGTTGATCGCGCACAAAGTCCAATCGGTCCTTACCCCAGAAGATCTCCTGGCCAACCACAAACGTAGGCGCGCCGAATATGCCGTTCGCAAGGGCCTGTTGGGTCAGTGTTATGAGTTGCTGCTTGACAGGTTCACTTTCGCACTCACCCTGGAACCGATCACCCTCCAATCCCAATGCTTCCACGATTGGCGCCAGACCAGCATAAGATTCGATCGCTGCATTATTGCGTTCCCAATATTCACTGAATATGGCCTTCAGGTACACATCCTCCAGACCGTGGTTGGCAGCCACCAGCGCGCCACGCAGGATGCGGCTGGTTTTGATGGGAAACTTGTCCGGTACACGAAAAGGCAACTCATGTTTCTCAGCCCATCGCTGCAGATCCCTGCCGCGATTGGCCAGCTTGGCGCGTGGCTCATCGCTGAGAGCATAGTTGTGATGGCGAAATACGTAACCCAGGTTGAACGGGATATAGGAGATTGAGGCGCCCGTTTCGGCAGCGATCGGCTTGATCAGATGAAACGCAAAATAGGTATTGGTGCTTCCGATATCCCAGTAGAAATCTATGTTTTTGTCTGTCATCTAGACGTCTCGTCAGTTGGGTGGCTGGATGATACAGTGCTGACATTATTTTAAAAACAATCCGGGCCAATTAGGTTAAACTGCAACCATCTGTCGCCAGTAACCAATAGGGACTCAAAAATGTCAGACAAACCTCCATCAACGACAAACCGGCGTAACTTCCTGCAATTGATGGCGACACTCGCCATTGGCGGTCAGGCACTAATCAAATCTGGCAGTCTCAGGGCTGCCATAGCAGAGGCGACCGCATCGACCGATGGCTGGCCTCAGATGACCTACCGAAAACTGGGCCGTACCGGCTTCAACGGTAGTCGGCTGGTATTCGGATGTGGCGCGGCATTGTCGAGGGGTCAGGCGGTGAATCTGTTGGAGCCTGCTTTCTCCGCGGGCGTCAACGTCTTTGATGTGGGATACGGCGATTACTATGGAGCTGCAGAACGCAATCTGGGACCCTTTCTTAAAGAGAAGGGAGACAAGATATTTTCGATTTCCAAAGCCCCTGGCGGTCTTCGCGTGGGTCCCAACGAATCCGTATCGGTAGCTAAAGCCAGTGAAGCTGCAAATGTCTGGCTGAAGCAGATGGACAAAAGTCTGTCTGAAATGCAGGTTGAACATGTCGATGCCTACTACATCATGGGGACCAACAGTCCCTCCTTCGTCCGTAGCGAGGAGATTCATAACGCCTTCCAGAAGGCCAAGCAGGCGGGCAAAGTCAGCTACTTTGGAATCAGTACGCACGAGAATGCCCAGGCGGTGACGGAAGCGGCCATTGAAACGGGTTGGTACGATCTGATGCAGATCGCCATCACACCGGCAGGCTGGTATGACTGGAACAGTAAGAGCGTACTGCCGGGAACCAAGAGTATGGTTGCCCTGCAACCTCTGCTGGCCCGTGCACGGGAAGCCGGCATCGGCCTGATCGGCATGAAGGCAGGGCGCCATCTTGCCGGTCGCGGATTCTTGGCCGGAAAAGCGGCCAATGCTTTCGATCCTTTCTATGATTTGAAGTTTCTGGCAACTGACCTGAACACTTTTCAACGTAGCTACGCCTTTGTGCTCGCTCACGGACTTGATGCGGTCAACGCGGATATGCAGATCTACCAGCATCTGAGAGAGAACTTTGTAGCTGTGGCAACGTCCCAGGATCACTTTACGGCGTGAGCAATCGAGGGATCGGCGGACACAGGCACTGATCCGTGCGGTGATCGCAGTGATCGATGGGGTGGCAGAGAAACTGATCGAAGCTGATCCGGCAGCTCGATCCACGCTGTTATCAACAATTACTACGAATAAACAGCTGGCATATCGCCTGAACCCGGACCCAAGTCGATCCGGGTGCAGGTACTGAGATGTATATCCTACTGGTGATCGCGTCATTGGGAGCCGGTGCCTGGCTCGTACGGCGCGGAGTGCGCACACACCAATCACTGCCGGTTCGACTGGGATTGGCCTGGATCGTTGCCAGCATCCTGTTCTTCGTGTTACTCAGCTTCTGGGCGGAGCTGCTCTGGTTCGAAGCGGTCGGCTATAGCACGCGCTTCTGGACACTGTTGTGGATAAGGATTGCCACCTTCATACTGGGTGCCGGGATCGGTTTTGTCGGCGTATTCCTGCTCACCCGTTCCATGCCGGCCACTGGTTTCAGGAGGATGATCCCGGCCATCATCGGCTTATCCGGCGGCGCCGTTTGGGGATTCGCCAGCTGGAACGAGGTGTTGCTCTTTCTGAACCGCGTAACGACCGGTTTTGAGGAACAGATCCTGGGTTTCGACACCGGTTTCTATCTATTTCAGCTACCCCTTTACGATCACCTCTTCTGGTTGCTGTTGTGGGTCGCCACCGTCAGTCTGGCAGCCATGATCAAGTCTTCATTCCTGCTGCGTACTGACGGGATGATTCAGCTGCGCAGCTCTCGAGACTTTGACGCCAAGCACATTCATCCGATATTACTGACCAGTGGCATTCTGGCAGTGGTGATCGCTGTTGGTTTTTCACTTGAGATGTTCCAGCTACTCTACTCGTCCCTCGGAATCGTATCCGGTGCAGGCTGGACCGACGTGCACGTGCGTCTGCCCGGACTGGTGCTGATGACGCTGTTGACCCTCGCTCTGGGTCTCGGTTCCATGTTGCCGGCCGTGCAAATCCGTTGGCGCAGTTGGCTGGTCGGCAGGTTCGTGACGCAGTCGATCATTCGCCTGGTGGGCGCTCCGAGGAGCCGCTGGCGCAGCTGGGTGCGGGCCTCCGGTCTGGTGCGTGCACCTGAGCTGGCAAATGCCGCAGTCGTCTGGGTAGGGATCAGCGCGACCTGGTTGGTGGCTCTTGTACTCATGCCCGCACTCTTGCAGTGGTTGGTTGTCGAGCCTAACGAGATAACCATGGAGAAGCAGTACATCGAACACAACATCGCATTTACCCGACGTGCCTTCGGCTTGGAGAACATTGAGGAGCGTCAGTTCCCTGCCTCTGGGGAATTCACGGCCGAAATGATGCAGGATAGTCAGAATGTACTCGCCGAGGTACGCCTGTGGGATTGGCGGGCCCTGGATGCTGTCTACAAGCAGTTCCAGGAGATTCGCCTTTACTATGAGTTCTACAATGTCGACATGGACCGTTACAGGATCGGTGATCGCTACCGGCAGGTGATGGTGTCAGCACGGGAGATGGTGCAGCACAACCTGCCCCCCACCAGTCAGACGTTCGTGAATCAGCGCTTCAAGTACACCCATGGTTACGGTTTGACCTTGAGTACGGTCAGCGACTTCACGCCGGACGGTCGGCCGAATCTGCTGGTCAAGGACATTCCGCCTCGGAGCGAGGCTGCAGAGCTGAATGTAGAGCGTCCCCAGATCTATTACGGTGAGTTGACCTATGAACCGGTGGTGGTCAACAGCCGCGAGGGGGAGTTCGACTATCCCAGCGGAGATCAGAATGTTTACACCCATTACAGTGGTACCGGCGGTGTTCTGTTGGCAAACTGGTGGCGCAATTTCGTCTACGGCTGGAAATTCGATGGTACTCAGTTCATCGTCTCGAGTTATCCCACCCATGACTCACGGATCATGTTCCACCGTCAGATACGGGAGCGGGTGCGAACGCTGGCACCGTTCCTGGTGTGGGATCCGGA
>JASMJM010000087.1 GCA_030749725.1 Pseudomonadales bacterium
TTGATTAGACGGCGAATATAAACGACATCATCCGACGTAATTGTTCGACCTTGGAGAAACTGGGTAGCTTGCATGGGTTGAAATATACCCCATGCTGCTCTGGGAGTCCAGTACGTTGCACTGACTTATTGAGAAGTTACCGAACTTCACCGCTATATCGGTGCGGACAGAGATGTGCCGGCCGGTGACATCGGCGTGGGGGCCCGTGAGATCGGTTACCTGTTCGGACAACACAAACGAATCGTCAATGAGTTCACCGGCGTCCTCACCGGCAAAGGACTTGAGTATGGTGGCAGCCTGATCCGAAATGAAGCGACTGGATATGGCACGGTATACATGATGCAGGCCATGTTGGCAGTTAAAGGTGATTCGTTAGACGGAAAGGTTTGCATCGTGTCCGGTTCCGGCAATGTGGCGACCTATGCGGTCGAGAAGATCAACCACCTCGGTGGTAAGGTGGTCACCCTGTCCGATTCCAGCGGCTTTATTCACGATCCCGCCGGCATCGATGCCGCCAAGCTTGAGTGGGTCAAGGAACTGAAGACCGTCAAGAGGGGACGCATCTCCGAATATGCCGATAAATTCAAAGGTGCCACCTACCACGCCGGCAAGAGGCCCTGGCAGGTACCTTGCCAACTGGCCTTCCCTTGTGCGACCCAGAACGAGCTATCGGCGCAGGAAGCCGGAGCCCTGCTGGGCAATGGCTGTATCGGAGTATCGGAAGGGGCCAACATGCCGACGGATAAAGAGGGTGTCAAAGCATTCCTGGATGCGAAGATCCTGTACGCTCCCGGCAAAGCAGCCAATGCGGGCGGCGTGGCAGTATCGGGTCTGGAAATGAGTCAGAACTCGGTCCGCATTAGCTGGACCGAGGAAGATCTTCAGGAAAAGCTGACAACCATCATGCAGGGCATCCACGATCAGTGCAGGGAGTATGGACAGGAACGGGACGGCTATATCAACTACCTCAAGGGCGCCAATATAGCCGGCTTTATAAAAGTGGCAGACGCCATGTTGGCGTACGGGGTTATCTAGCTGCGTTATGCGGGGTCATCCAGGTGCGCTACACACTGCAATATCAGAAGTAATACTTGAGACTCATAAACGCCAGCGTTGGACTGCCGCCGTATTCAGAGCCGATGGTAAAACCAGGCGGGGTGGGGCTGAATTCGATCCGATCACCGGCAAACAGATAGATACCGGCATTCAGATAGAGATTGGCCGATGCACTGTATTCTCCCGACAGTGACAGAAAGGCGGAAGAGTCATTCAGGTTGATGAGCGCTTGAGCACTGACGCTGACGAGGGGTGAAGCAACCCAACTGATAACGGGAATGAGATAGTTTTGTCCCAACAGGAACACACCACCCCGCTGGAATGCGATCTCGTTGGCGAGACTGAGATATTCTTCCGGTGAAGTTGTCCCGGCTTCACTGAAGTGGTACGCGATCATACCGTAAACGGCGTCACTGAACGCGTAGTCAAGTCCAGTGGACAGACGCGTATACTGTGCGTCTCCCCATACATAGGCTGCTTCCAGCCAGAAGCCAAAATCACCAATGGCAGATTGAATGCCTGCGCCAATCAGGTTCTGCCGCGAATATCTCATCAGGGTGCCACTGATATCTGCACCTGACCGATTGGTCAATGCCTGCACAAAGACGGCGCTGTTCTCCGACGTCCCGTCCATGCCAAGTATCACGCCCATATCCAGTTCACTGAGATCGTTGAGTGGCTTTTGGAACCTAATCGCATCGACTCCGATTCGATACTCCTGATTCAATGTCTTCTCATCGAATGGCAGGAATACATCGCTTGGACTGATGATGCGTGCCGATCCAAAAGAGATGGCCTGACGACCGATGGTCAGGTCTCCGCTACGAAAGTTAACCTGAACGTTGAACCGGTCGAGATTCTGATAGATGACCGACTTGTCCTGCCTGCTACCCAGCGTGGCGCTAGGCTCCGTAAGACGGTAGCTGTTGGCTGGTATGGCAAAGGTGCTGCCAGCCAGGACATCCTGTTCAACCGGTGACGAGTAATAGATGGGGCTTACTTCATAATGAATCTCGAAGGCTGCCGAGTCGCCATGAAAGTATGCAAACATTAAACGAAGAGAGTTCTGAGACTGATAAAGCCGATCTCCTGTATCGAGTTCAGGCGGTGCATTGTTTAGTTCCAGAGCGTCCTGTGCCAAAGCAAAGGACTTGAGATAACCCCGCACTGACCAATCATCGTCGGCAAGGATTGTCTGGCTGAAACTGATCAACAGCAAACATAGACTAACAGGCCCTAGTGAGGTGAATCTAACCATGTCGCATAGTCGGTCTCTACGCCCGGCTATCGTTGTCTATCTTGCCGTCGCGAAGATCGATCAGACGATTGGCCCGATCCATGATCTTCTGATCATGAGTGGAGAACACGAACGTCATCCGCCGCTGTTCATTGAGTTCTCTCATCATCTCCAGAAGACCGATGCCGGTGGTGGAATCAAGATTGGCAGTGGGTTCATCGGCCAGGATGATATCCGGCTCCGAGACCATGGCGCGGGCTACCGCTACCCGCTGTTGCTGTCCACCGGATAAGTGAGCAGGTCGCCGATCGCCAAGCCCTGCCAGACCGACGGTTTCCAGGATGTCTTGGACGCGGCTCTTGCGTTCTTCCTGGGAAACGCCCTGCAGCAGCATGATGTATTCGATATTCTCTTCTGCGGACAGTACCGGGATGAGATTATACGATTGAAAAATGAAACCGATGTGATCTCTCCTGAAATTGGAAAGTGTCGTGCCTGACATCTGGGCAATGTTGATTCCCGACAGTTCGACTTCGCCACTGGTCGGATTATCCAGACCACCGATAAGGTGCAGTAATGTCGTTTTGCCGGAACCGGAGGGACCGATGATCGCGCTGAACTCACCCTTTTGTATCGCCAGATTTATATTATCCAGCGCTTTGACCTCAACATCCTCTGCACCGAAATAGCGGCATAGATTCGTGGTTTTTATCACGGTGTCCATAATAGTCCTCTATCGAATACCGCCCTCAGAGAGATCGTTGTAAAGCGACGGAAGGGATAATTCGTGCTGCAAACCGCGCTGGGTAGATGCTGGCAGCGATGGTCAACAGCAATACATAGATTGGAAAATTGATGAATTGCGCAAAAGTCAATTCTGTCTTGATGCGGTCTGCAAGGTTGATGCCTTCAAACTCGAATTCGCCAATGGCCATACCGTGGATCGAGAAATAGTAACTCGACAGCCCGCCCAGCAGGAGACCGAGTATCACACTGAACAATCCCAGGACCAAGGCTTCCATTAGGATCAACTGCACCAGTTGCTTGGGTTGGGTTCCGATAGCTTTTACCACGCCGAATTCGTAGATGCGCTCATAGATCGACATGAACATGGAGTTGATTACCCCGAAGGATGCAAGCAGGAACAATACGATACCGACTATCAAGGTTGCATAATCCACCATTTCGACCATCGCCTGTATCTGCGGGAAGAAATCGGGCCAGCCGACCGCCTCAATGTCGCCATCCGACAGCTTCTGAAACAGTGGCAGATCCGGGTTGGCTGCATCCGTGGCGTCGAAAAATTGGATAGCCACTTCGTGACCGCCATCTTGCATACCCAGAATCTCTCTGCTTTTGTCAAGAGGGATGAATACCAGGCCCTTATCTATCTCTCGCATCCCGAATCGGAATATACCCGATAACCGGAAAAGGGCCTGAGAGAGGTCCCCGCCATCTACCTCGGCCAGGGTGGCCACCAGACGGTCACCCAGTTTCACCTCCAGCAGGTCTGCCATATCTTCACCGATCAATATTTCTGTCTCATTACCTGTGAAGTACTTACCCTTGATGATGGCTTCCTTCAATCTGCTGACACCTGCTTCCCTGTCTGCAGAAACTCCGTAGATAAGCCCCCCCGTCATATTGTTGGCAGAAGAAATCATACCCCCTGTTACGGTTCTTACCGAGTAGCCAGCAACCCGTTTGTCGGCTGCGAGAACGGCTTCAATCGATTTCGTATCCGACATATAGAGATCGCTGTCGAAGGAGTCCAGAAATCCCTGTCTGTGGACCTGTGCTTCACCGGCAAATGTCTTGGTTGTAGTGTCAACCATCACTTTCAGCATGCCGATGATGAGTCCGTCTACCAGCATCAATGCCGCCAGGCTGCAACTTATCAGAAGGCAGGTGAGAACGGTTCGACGGGTATTGCGGAACAGGTTTCTATACGCTAATCGGAAGGTCAGTAACATGGTTAGTACTCATCCATACTTTGAGTCCGTGCCACGAGTGCCCATCTCAAGCTATTGTTCCTCTTTGTAACATATCTACGCTGTCGCATTGATTTCGCCAATTATGCCTATGTATGGATGGACACTAGCTAGTGACTCGCCAGGGCTTCTGCCGGGGTAATTCTGGCGGCTCTAATGCTGGGGGGAATGCTCACTGTAATCGCTGACGCCACCACAACCAGTGTGGGCAGTGCAAAGACTTTAAAGGTCAACACTCCCTGCATGTGACTGGCCATGATCCCGCCGATATCCACAGGCTCAGGCAGCACAAAACCCACATAGGTGAACCAGGTATTGATCGGTACAGAAATGATAAAGCCGAGGATACAACTGAACAGAGCCAGTATCGACGTTTCCATGATGACCATGCTGATAATCTTGCCGGGATTGGTACCGATGGCGCGCAGTACGCCAAATTCCCGTGTTCGTTCGAGCACCGACATGACGACAGTGTTGAGTACTCCGATGCAGACCAGAAAGATGACGATACCGAGTTCGACGTACGCCGCTTGTTGGTCGGCTTGCATAGTCTTGTAGAAAGTCTCTTCCACTTTCTGCCACGGCGACAGTACCCAGTCGCTGTTTTGCATCCTGCTTCGCAAGGCGTCTGCCACGTCGATCGCCTCATCGCTGTGATTGAGGAGGATCGCATACTCATGCACGCCTCCGCCCATGGTCAAGAATTCCTGTGCGGCGAACATCGGCAGGTAGACGCTCTGACGTTCGTTGGAAGATTTGGTGCCTACCTTAGCTGAAACCAGGTATATGTCGTTAGCGATCGATCCATCGGCACCCTGGGAGATGAGTACGATTTCATCGCCGACGTTGAGCTTGAGCGAATCTGCCACGCCAAGACCAAGCATAGCCGGATAGAAGCCGTCAGCATTCACATCATCGCTGAAGTAATTCCCCTCTTTAACCTTGTGGAAAAGCATGGAGGTGTTCTTTTCCATTGCAGGATCGATACCAACAACCGTCACCGGGGTACTCTTTTCCTTGGCATAGGCCAGCGCCGGCGCGAATACTCGAGGCGCAAAAGCCTGCACCGCTTCCTCCTCCGATAGTGCTGCTTCCAGTTCCGAGCGTCTCTTGATGGACTTGAACAGCTTGGGCCTGTCGAGGTAGTTGCCGAAGTGGATCTGGATGTGACCGGTGTGATCCCGGGTGAACAACTCGATCAGGTTTCCATAGGAACCGTCAAGCAGGGAGACGAAGAATGAGAACAGGATATATCCACCGGTCATGCTCATGGCCGTGAGGATGGACCTGCGCTTCTGTCTCAGAACGTTGCGGAATGCAAGTTTGGGTAATAGCATGACCCGACCGGTACGACTTATCTGAATCGTTTCTTCAGAGTGCGAAGGGTGAACATCTCTTCGGTAATCCCATCGACGTTCAGTTCTAGAGTGTCATAGATGACTACGGTTTTGTGTCCCTCCTTATTCAGGGGGATCATCTCCATGATAGAGGGTAATAGGTTGCCTGCAAACTGTTTCGGTTCTTTGTAGGTCAGGACGCGAACCTTGGTACCGTCATCTTCATAGAATATCTGCTGCACCGGCACCATGCTTTTCTTGTCGATTGTGTATTCGATTTTTCCCCACACCGTGATCGTCTGTTCTTTCGGCAACAGTGTGATTGTGTAAAGGTCATCTGTTTCCTCTAACTGCAGTGCATACTCATCCGCCAGGGTTGTTTCCTTGACCAAGTCATCGTTGGTGAAATCGGAACCCATCCAGGAGCCCATCATCATGGAGGGGGGAACCTTGATCACCTTATTGATCTTGGGAAAGTAGTTCCACATCTCCTTATCCTGTTTCAGGGTAGCAATCCCTCTGTCCTTCTTCGGAGAGAGGATGCGGATGAATGCTTTCTCCGTGCCGAGGCTGGTGGATTCCATGGTCATGGTGCGCTGGTAATGGGGGCTTTCGACCCGCATGGTCAACTGTGCAAAGCTGGAGTCAGCACGATAGAGGTCCTCCATCTTCTTAATCAATGCACGGGCTTTTTCACTCGAAGGCACCTCTGCGGCATTGTTCGACAGCGGTACAAGCAAAGAGATGAAGAGTAGACAGGAAGTAAACTTGCTATGCATAGCTCATCCGTTCAGTCAAACCTCTGATTCAAGGTCGTCTTAAGTTAATTGATCAGCAGGAACGTCGTACAATTGTAAACGCTTTGATGGCCGTTTGGTATAATCTCTCGCCTCGTCTGATTCCCTGAGATACCGGTATGTGTGTGAGATTTAGCTGGATCTGTTTTTTCTGCCTTGTTTCCCAGTCTGCCTATGGGGAGGAAAAACTCTGGCACAATGAAATTGCCCTCGGTCTGGTGATGACCACCGGCAATACCGATGAGGAGAACTTTAACGGCCAGGGAGATTTCACTCGGGACGCGGAAAAGTGGCGGAACAACTTTCATGTCGATACTCTAAGGTCATCCAAGGACGACGAACTCAGTGCCCAGAAACTCTACACCTCGATCAAATCAGATTACAAGTTCGGTGATGATCGATACTTTTTCAACAGAGTTTCTTATGAAGATGATCGATTCAGCGGATTTGATCATCAGGTCGATTTCACCCTGGGCTACGGTCAGAATCTGCTGGACCGGAATAATCTGAAGCTGAAAGTGGATGTTGGACCGGGAAACCGATGGTCCAAGCTGGACAACAGCATCAGTGAAAGTGAAGCAATCGTCAGAATTGCAGGAGACCTGGTCTGGAAGATCAGTGCGACGACCGATTTTGAGCAAAAGCTAAGCACGGAAGTTGGCAATGACGCCACCATCTCAAGATCCGTCTCCTCCGTGAAGAGCATTGTCCTTGGACGACTGGCGATGAAATTTTCCTATTCCGTCAAACACAACAGCCAGGTACCGGTTGCAGCAAGCAAGACAGATACCGAGACCTCGGTAACGTTGGTGTACAGTTTTTGACCGGCGGGAACCCGGCTACACAATCGTAATCAGCGCATCCAACACCGCATCCGGCTGCTCATTTAACATGGCATGTCCACATTTTTCGAGCGTCAGGGTGCGACTCTCCTCGATGGTTGCAGCGACCTTGTGCGCGTTCACCGGAGCGGTCATGGCATCCTGAGAGCCAATGATGACAAGGGTGGGGCAGCTGACTTTTTCCGCCAGTGACAGGCCGTCAGTGAATTCATTACAGCAGTTTAGATCGGTGAAGAAGACACCCTTGCCGGCTCGTTCGAGCAGTCTCTGTCCGCCACCCTTCATCCACATGCCGGGAACATCATTGCCGCCCATCTGACCAAAGCGGCTGTGGCTCCAGGTGTTGGCCATGTCGATGGCATCATGGCTGTTGTCTTTAGCCGCCGACAGTAGTTGATCCGATACCTGCATGGGAACCGACGTTCCCAGAAGCGTCAGGATTCTGGACTGCTTTGGATGGTTAGCCGCCATCGTCAGTGCGATCAGCGATCCCATGCTGTGGCCGACAACGGCAGCCTGCTGAATCGTGAGCGCGCTGATAAGCGCTGAAATCCAGTCTGCATTCGCCTCGATGGAGGGCAGGGGATCCCCTGCCGATTTACCGTGACCGGGCAAATCAACGGCGATCACGTTGTATTTGTGGCGGGCAAAATGACGAGCGGGCAAGACCCAGACGGTGTGATCCATTCCGGCGCCATGTATAAAGACCACGCTCGGCTGGTGCACGTCGATGGCTCCACTGCCGGTGGCGAAGAACGCTTGCTTTCCGTTGACCTCTACATACATTCTTTAGTCCTCAATCCTTCCGAGATGCCCCAGCAGCTACCAATGCCTCGGCATACATTTCTTAGTCCTCAGCCCCTCTGTGACGCTCTCAGACCTCGATTCAGATCCCCACAGAGATCGCCCGGATCTTCCAATCCGACGGAGAGGCGAATCAATCCTTCCGAGATGCCCGCAGCTTCCAGTGCCTCGGCATCCATTCGGTGGTGCGTGGTACTGGCAGGATGAATCACCAGTGACTTGGCATCGCCTACGTTTGCCAGATGCGAAAACAGGTTCAGGCTCTCGATAAATTTGCGACCGGCTTCACGTCCCCCCTTGATGCCGAAGCTGAATACAGCGCTGCATCCTTTTGGCAGCAACTGCCTGGCCAACTCGTAGTCGGGGTGTTCGGGCAATTCCGGATACCGGACCCATTCCACCGAGTCGTTACTGTCCAGGAACTCGACGACTTTTCGGGTATTGCTGACGTGTTTTTCCATGCGCAGCGGCAGCGTCTCGATTCCCTGCAGGATGTGGAAAGCCGTGGTTGGTGCCATGCAGGCGCCGAAGTCCCTTAATCCCTCCTTGCGAGCACGGGTGATAAACGCGGCGGGTCCGAATTCTTCGCTGAACGTCAGATTGTGGAATCCATCGTAAGGCTCAGTGAGGGTAGGGAATTTGCCCGACGCCTCCCAATCGAAACAACCGCCATCCACCACCAGACCACCTATGATGATGCCGTGGCCACTGAGGAATTTGGTGGCGGAATGAATCACCAAGTCAGCACCCAGTTCAAATGGCTTGCACAGGTAAGGCGTGGTAAAGGTTGAATCGATCAGCAATGGCAGTCCGGCGTCGTGGGTGATTTCTGCGACGGCAGGTATATTGAGGACCTCCAGGCCAGGATTGCCGAGGGTCTCGCCAAAGATCAGACGGGTATTGGGTTGAATGGCATCACGAAATGCAGCGGGATTCCGGGGGTCCACGAATGTGGTCTCGATGCCGAAGCGGGGCAGGGTATAGTCGAACAGATTGTGCGAACCACCGTAGATGCTTCGGGATGAGACGATGTGTTCTCCCGCGCTGACGATGGTGGCGATCGCCAGATGCAGGGCAGCTTGACCGCTGGAAGTGGCGATCGCACCCACGCCACCCTCAAGGGCCGCGATGCGTTCCTCCAATACAGCGTTGGTCGGATTGGACAGGCGCGAATAGACGTGACCGGCACGTTCGATATTGAATAGCCCCACCGCGTAATCGGTATCCCTGAAAACGTAGGATGCGGTTTGATAGATGGGGGTGGCCCGTGCGCCGGTGGTCGGATCGGGTTGCTGTCCCGCGTGCAAACTCAGGGTGTCGAACTGGATCGGTTTGGGTGATGCCATGTGAGCCTCCCGTTCAGTAGAGGGGGCATCTTAACGGCGGCGGACTGCCAGGTCCACGCTTGACACCACCATGGCTTGTTACGTAATGACTGTGCTGGATTTCGCCGTCCCTTTGCTGTTGGGCAGGCTGGTGAGAGTGTTCGTATGGCGATTTACCCACTTAACTCATGACCGACTCACCTTGGCGCATTGGCCTCTCCAATGGGAAGTTCTCGCCGTAAAATCCGGTGTATATACGTGATCCCCTACCGGTTTGCCCGGCGCCAGCCGCCTCGACGGAAAAGAGATTTATATTCTCATTTGGAATCTAATATATTCCAATTACCAGTCTTTACGATTAATTAGGAATATATAAACTGTCCAGCTAAATGTAGCGTCTAATGACCATAGACGACCAAACAGAACACATCTGCACATCAGATCGAATAGGAAGAGAACAATGACTCCATCAACTGCAGGCTACAAAGCTAAGTTAAGGTCCATAAACTGGATGACCGCATCGCTGCTGACCGTCTGGGTCCTGCTGGTATCTCTGGCGGCTGAGTCGCTTGGGTACCCGCAACAATCGGCCCTTCAAGCTGGTGAGCAAAGCATGCTGTCGCCCAATGTGGAATACAAAATGGATCAGGCGATCTGCAAAATATACATGCAGGCCAAGGATCTTCTGGACAGTTGACCGGTGCTGCGAACTCCCGCGTACAGTTCGTTGTGGATGGGCTGCAGCAGTCATGGGTCTCAGCAGATCATGTCACACTGCTTGTACTGTTCAGCAAAGAAATCGATAAGACATCGCACTTTCGACGGCAGGTGTCGACCTGAAGGGTAGACCGCATGTATATCGATAGGATTGGTCTGATATCCATCCAGTACAGATACCAACTCTCCACTATTTAGCGCATCCCCAACCAGCCACTTGGGTGCTTTGGCTATCCCCAATCCGGACAACAGCGCGGCACGCATGGCCTCGGTATTGTTGGTCAGAAATGGACCATCCACGCGTACCCGCAGAGGATCGCCCTCTTCGAGGTAGTCAATATCATAGGAACGGGCCAGGTCGGTGTAGATCACGCAATCGTGCTCCTTCAGGTCCCTGGGATGCTGGGGAATGCCGTGGGATTTGAGGTACGCAGGGGTCGCCACTGTTACCATCGGGCTGCAGCACAGGGTCTTGGCGATCAGCGTCGAGTCCGGCAGTTTGCCCATTCGAAACGCGACATCCACGCCTTCCTGCACCAGATCGACAACGCGGTCGTTCATGCGAACATCCACATGGATATCCGGATAGCTTGCGAAGAACTGGGCCAATCGGGGAACGATATGCAGTCGTCCGAACGCAACCACGGTACTGATTCTGACCACCCCCTTGGGCAGCGTCTGCAATTGACCGACGCTCTGTTCGGCTTCATCCACCTCCTGCAGGATGGCAACACAGCGTTCATAGTAATCAGCGCCGGATTCGGTCAGTCGCAGGCTGCGGGTGCTACGGTTGAGCAGTTTGGCGCCCAGCCAGGATTCGAGTTCGGCGACGTTCTTGCTGATGGTGGGCTGGGTACTGTTGATCTCCTTGGCGACAGCCGAAAAGCTCCCCGTTCCACCACCCGCACGAACATCGACATGGCTGAGAGACGATCCATAATGTTACCTATTCCAAGCTAGAATGATCCATATGCCAGAATACTCTATTAACAAAGACGCTGGAATATAATATATTGCCATAACATGACTAACATGAGTGATCAGAGCATCGATGGGATTTGATTCTTTCACCGAACATCTGGCTGAGATCAACCGTATCAGCTGCGATCAGTTGCCGACGCCTCAGGTGGCTGTCTTGCGACGCGCAGTGGCCGCATTGCGAAAGTGCGGCATCGTGGAGAAGTGTCTGCAACCGGGTGAAACAGCGCCGGATTTCAACTTCATCAATGCCGACAATGAGCAATCGTCCCTCTATTCTCTGCTAGCGCACGGCCCCGCAGTCATCAACTTCTTCCGCGGTTTCTGGTGCAACTTTTGCCGAACGGAGTTGGAGGCCTATCAGAAGGTGTTGTCTCAGTTCGAAGTCCTCGGTGCATGCTATCTGGCTGTCTCCCCTAACCAGCAGATTCCAGTGCAGGAAGAATACAGGAATTACCAGACAGTCTGTGATTGTGACAACCAGATCGGCCGCTCATTCGGCATCGTGTACGAGCTGCAGGATAAGGAGAAATCACTGTTTACTGACTGGGGAATCTGTCTGGACGAGGTAAATCAGTGTAAGAAGTGGGAATTGCCGTTGCCGGCAACCTACCTGATCGGCCAGGACCGCCTGGTGGAATTCCAATATGTGGATGCCGATTTCCGCAAGCGCCTGTCGCCCGCGGAGTTGATCGAGGCCCTGACGCGCTTTAAATCCAGGGCGTAACGCGTCAGCTGACCGTGTAGCCAGCGTGGAAACAGCTGGCTCGATCTGGATCCGTTTATTTCTTCGGCTTTCTGAACAGCATCGTGAACCGATCCGTGTTGCCGGTTACCGACCTAACGCCGACTTCATAACGCAACTCGTCATCCGGTCTGTAGTGCAGACTGCTGAAGTCAACAAACTCGAATCCGATCGCTTCCAACTCTTTGATGACCAGGACTGGATCCACGCGACGTCCGTTAAAGGGCGCATCTCGCTCCATGTGGCGCCGGGTGTGGTCCACCACACCGTAGAGCCCGCCTTTTTTCAGTGCTTTGAAAACAGCCATATTGATCGTCCGCCTGCCCTCAGCGGGGAAATTGTGCAGGTTGCGAAACGTCAGCACCATGTCGAAGTTCTTCTCGTCGAAATCAAGGGGTGGATTCCTCAGATCGGCAGCAAGCACTTCGACCTTTTTGAAGCCACGTTCTTTAAGAAGCCCGTCCTTGAGTCGCTCGGCGCCGATTGAAAGAAACAGATCACCTTTCTTTTCCAATACCGGGGCCAGCACTTTGGTATACCAGCCATCGCCCGGCACCAGTTCCAGGACCTTCATATCGTGGCGCAAACCGAAGAACTTTAGAGTTTCCACCGGCTTGCGGTTCCTGTCTCGGACCGTGTCCGCTTCTGTGCGAACCTCCCCTTTCAGAGCTTGTTTGATCTTCTCTTCCGTTGCTGAGAAGTCGTCGGCGGCCCAGGAACTAACGGCAAGCAGGCTAACTAGAAGGGTTGCGAAAGATTTCATATGCCATCTCCGTTGTATGAGATTATTAAGTGCTCAATGTATTGGTGGGCTATCCTACCTAAGTCAAACCCGACAAACCAGATCTAACCACGAATTAAGCGGATCCTCTGGCAGCTTCGCTATGACGAGTAAATCTGAACGTGCGTGCAGACGGATCGGGACTGTCGTAGTGTCATTTATCCACATACATAATAAGGCAATATACTTTTCTGTCGCATCGCACCTGCCGAGCGAACCCTTCACTGGCCACAACAGGAATTATGATAGACGGTCTGTTCCCTTAGCTAAACCGTTAGCTAGATGAAACTATAGCAACCGTTTGTATATGGCAGGCTATCGAGTTCGCATCGTCCTGCGTGCGGGCGTGTCCGGCGCGCGAGGCCGGAGCCACGAGTTCAATTGTTCTTGATAAGTGTCAATCAGCTGCCTTGAGCATTGCGGTATGCTCTTTAATTCGCGGACGGCACTGGCGAGAGAACACAGCACTCTTCCGTCAAATGTCAAAGATTGCATCATCCATGCGGGCTGCCAGACCGGTTCAAGAAATGTGAACCAGATACTGGAAAGCGCAACGGATTCTGACTAAGCTTTCTGTGACAGATACAAGGAGATGAGACGCTCAGATGCTATTCATCATAGGCGAACAAACAGTCACCCGAATCCTCGACGAGAAAACCTTCCACTGCCCGGTCTGCGCAAGAGCCCAGCCCTCCCAGCGATTTGTGGAGACGAGCTTTTTTACGCTGTTTTCGATCCGTATTCTGCCTTTGCGAAACCTGGCGGATTACAACCAATGCAGCTCCTGTGGTAACGCGTTTCATCCATCGGGGTCAGACGAGCCCTCCTACCTCGGCGGCGTGCGCAGGGTGCTGGCTTACATCCTGGTCGGTTTCGACAAGAGCGATCATCGGCACTCAGTGCAGCAGATATTTGTGAAACTGTGTAACCGACCGTTCAAGCCGGACGAGATTGACAGGGAGGTCAGCATCATCGAAAGAGGGGAAGAGGATGTTTTCAGATTTCTCAAAGATACCGCCTATCGAGCCAATATTAGAGGCAAGCAGCAGATTATCGAAGCTGCTTTTCTAATGACTCATGTGTGCTGCGAGATTCAGCATGAGGACCGCGTGCGCATCAACTTGATCGGCAGCGCCCTCGGCGTGTCATTGGAGTTCGTGGCTGCGGTCATCGACAGGGTTCGTGCCGAGAGTTACTACGGCATTCGCCGCAATCTGATCGTACAGTAAACGAGCGGCCGGCGCGCCAGTCTAGACAGTTCGCGTTGCCACCGCCGGTGGTACAGCGGACGCCCGTCGTGCCGGGAACAGAGCCGAAAACTGGCTGATCAGCCAGAGGGCAATCACGCAAACCAGCAGGTAACTATAGTCCAGCCTTGGAAGATCGAAATTGGTTTCCAGCAGGTAACTTACGGCGACTGTTAGCAGGCAACCGGCAAAGGCACCCACCGTGGTGATAATCCAGTTCTCTACTAGAAAATAGCGCAGGATGTCGATCTGGGTCGCACCGAGTGCTCTCCTGGTGCCGATCTGCTTGATTCTCTGGCTGACGAAGTAGGAAGCCAGACCAACGATAACCAGCGAGGTGAGACCTACCAGGAGCACGATGATGGCGATCAGAATATTGGCCATGGCCCGGTCTGCCTCATAGGTTCTCGTCACCACATCTTCGTGGGTGGTTACACTCCTGACCAGTCGCTGGCGGTTCAGCTCGGCCAGTTGCTCCTCAATGACCGGTACCAGGGAATCCCTTGCGCCCGGTTCAGCTTTAATCAGGTAACGGAAGTTGTTCCGCGTGCGCGGCTGGAACACGCTGTTATTGATGGCGTGCCAATCCGGCCAGGACCCCATCATGTGTCCAATTATGCCGACGATGGTAGAGGGCTCCATACTCGGCCAGTAGAGCGGTCTTCCCAGAGCGTCACCGTCGGGATATAGTTTGTCCGCCAACGCTTTAGTCACCAGCACCACGGGTGGAATGTCCCTCTGGGCTTGTCCGGGCACCGAGTATTCCACCTCTTCGGGGTAGAAATCTCTACCTTCAATGAGTGCCGTTTCGAGTGTGGTGAGGCCATATTCATCCGTATTGTAGATGGTTGCGGACGTGGATGTGGCAGTCTCATCGGGAACGGACCTCAGTCCTGTGCTGGAGCCGGAACCACTGAGGGGAATCTGGTTTATCGATGTGGCAGCCACTACTCCCGGAAGATTCCGCAGCAGGTCCATGTCCTCCCGCAGACTGGCCCCGGAATCGAAGTCTTCTCCGAATCCTCTCACTGACACGGTGATGATACTGTCGACGTTAATGCCGTACGGTCGATTGATCTTTTCGATGCGTTTGTTGATGATGAATAGGCCGTTGACGATGATGGCGAGTGTGACCGCTATCTGTAGTGCAACCAACAAGGTGCCCGTCTTGTGTCTCATGAGGGCGCTAACGATCGGTCTTAGTTCCATGTTTCGCTCACCTTCTATTGCGTTTTCAGTGCCTCGGCAGGGTCCGTCACACAGCTTCGCCAGGCCGGAAACAGACCTGCAATCACGCTGGTGACGATGGCGATCACGACGGCGGCCGCTATCATCTGCCAGTCCATTCGCAGCATGTATTCGGGTGCCTGGCTGATCATGGCTTCGATTGCCAATAGGCACAGTTGAGTCAGTCCGATCCCGAGCAGGCCTCCGACGAATCCGATTACCATCACCTCCATCAGGTGCTGCCCTAACAATGCCGAGCGGGACGCACCCAGTGCCCTGCGTAGACTTACTTCCATCGATCTGCCATCAAACTTTGTCAGTAGCAGGGCAACGCTGCTGAGCAGACAAACCACCAGAAAAAGGAAGCCGAGCGCCACCAGCACCTTGACTTCATTGGGCACCACCTCCCTGTAGTCCAGCCAGTCGGTTACATTGAAGATCCTGTTGTTGATGGGGCGCTGGAAACGACCGACTTTCTTCTGTTCCCTGGCATAGTTGTCCAGGTGGTCCTGGTACGCCTGTACCTCGAGGTCGCTCTTGAGCTCGGCCCAATACTGAATCCAGACTGCTTCGGAATTGAGCCACTCGGCGTGGTTCTGGATTTTTTCCGCCTTCCAGTTGGAACTGCTGGCATGGGACCACAGCTCCATGCGGGGCGTCAGGGTGAACGGAATGAAAATCTCATTGACCAGTTGGAAGGGCCCATTCCTGGTGTCGTAATAGCGGGGCATCGGCTCCCACCGATCGATGACGCCGGTCACTGTGAAGGTGCGGCCGCTCATCAGGATCTTTTCACCAACGCTGTCTCTGCCGCCGAACAGCTTGTTGTTGATGGCCGGCGTCAGGACTACAACCTGGGCTGCCTCATCATCCGCCAGTTTGTCCCACGGTCCGCCGTAGAGAAATGGTACGTCGAACAGATAGAAAAAATCACTGAAGGCAGCGCGCGCCCGAGTTTCGAACGGAATGAGGTCAGGGCTGTCCGGTTCCACCACCAGCCCCGTTTCGAACATCGCGCTCTGGCGGCTTGCTTCGCCCGTACGCATCAATGCGGTGGCCTCGCGGTAGGTTATCTGGATGGGAGTTTTCATGGGATCGCTGTCATCGTATGGCCTGAGCGGGCCCCAACTGTCCAGTGTGACGCGGAAAAGCTGGTCACTCTTATGGGGAATGGGGTTGCTTGCCATGATGTGATAAACCGACAGCATACTGATACTCACCCCGATACCAACTGCAATTGCAGCGACCATCAGGCTGGTGAGTATCGGATTGCGGCGCATACTGCGAAGGGCATTCCAAATGTCGTAGCTGAACATGCTGGTCTTCCTGCTGGTTAAGCGTATGCCGCCACAGCTTCTGGCAGATCCTTCGGATCATTTGTGACAGCGCCATCCAGCAATTGGATATTTCTTCCGGCTCTGGCTGCCAGATCCGGGTCGTGCGTAACCATGACCACGGTGGTGCCATCTTCATTGATCTGCTCCAGCAATTCCAGTACCTGACCCGCCATGGTGGAGTCCAGGTTCCCGGTCGGCTCATCTGCCAGCAGGAACAGGGGATCGCCCGCCAGTGCCCGGGCGATGGCGACGCGCTGCTGTTGGCCACCGGACAGCTGTGATGGCAAGTGCTTGATCCTGCTGTGCAGACCGACGGTGTGCAGGGCTTGTTCGATCCGCTCCCGGCGCTGCCTGCTATTGAAACCTCGATACCTGAGGGGAACGTTGTCAACGGCAGTTTAAAACTGACC
>JASMJM010000088.1 GCA_030749725.1 Pseudomonadales bacterium
CTCCTGCCTGGCGACTGCGAATGACAGCCATCAAGGCTTGCTGCTCCTCCGGATTCAAGGCGCTTATTTTACCTGCTACGGAATCTGCGATTCCCCTGCGCATTTCATCCAGATCAATATCCACACTGCCCTGCTCCTTCAGCAGGTTGCCGAAATAGTAGCCAAAAAAGTAGCCGAGTTTGGCAGTATCTGCCGATTCCTCCGCTGGCTCTGCGATGGCTGCCCCCGCTATCCAGGCGCAACCGAGCACTAGTACAGATACGCTGATAAATAGTTGTTTTTTCACGATATTAATACCAATGGCTCAATTCAATCATCACATTACCCTACAGTTATCCTTCATCTCAGGTCAAATCAGGGCCCAGAATGGGGGATATGGCCGACCGGCGGGTATTCACTCAGTGTCATCGGTCACATCATTCCTTGATTCTCTACCACCCGGACCACTAAACTTAATATTTGAACCCAAGGCGTTCATTTGAGCTACCTACAAGATGACGCAGTTCCATCCGGAATTGCCGTCACGATTCTGAAGCGCGCTGAGAAGTCAACTATGAAACCGAGTCGTCAACTAGTTCCTGCCATGCTGGGCGTGCTGTCCTTCACAGTTGTCCATCTGACATATGCCACCCTCACAACGGAGACGCAACCTTCCGAACTGAGCCCCAAACCAGTCCATATCACGACCACCCGCAATATAGTCGATGCCCTGGCAAGCCGTCACTATGTGAAGAGTCCTCTCAACGACGCACTCTCCTCCAAGATATACGACTCCTACCTGAGTGACCTCGATCCCACCAAGAGTTACCTGCTGGACTCTGACGTTCAACAATTCGAGATCCACCGATATCTGATGGATAACTCTCTAAAGCGCGGCGACCTGGAATCCGCATTCAAAATCTTCAACCGCTATCACCAGAGAGTAATCGATCGATTTACCAAGAACATCCAACTCCTGGAGGCCGGCCTCGACCAGTTTGACTTCAGCATCACGGAATCGTTATCGCTGGACCGGGACGATACGCCTTGGGCAAGTTCACAGATAGAACTGGATGAACTCTGGCGCAAACGATTGAAACACGACGTGCTGAATCTCAAATTGACCGACAAGAGCGATGAAAAGATTCATGAACTTCTGCTTAAGCGTTATCGGAACCGCCTGGCCCGCACTAAACAGACCAACAGTGAAGATGTCTACCAGCTCTACATGAATTCCTTTACCGGCACTTATGATCCTCATACCCAGTATTTCTCACCACGGACCTCGGAGAATTTCAACATCAATATGAGCCTCTCCCTCGAGGGAATTGGTGCCGTGCTGCAACGTGAAGACGAGTACACCAAAGTCGTTAGCCTGGTATCGGCTGGTCCTGCGGATAAGTCTGAGATGCTTCATCCCGGGGATAAAATCCAGGCTGTGGGACAGGGAGTCGATGGCGAGATGGTGGACGTTATCGGTTGGCGCCTTGACGAAGTCGTTCAGCTTATTCGCGGCAAAAAGGATACAGTCGTCAGGTTGGACATCATACCAACCGACACCAAGGACACCGCGAATTCAAAGATAATCCAGATTACCAGGAACACAGTCAAACTCGAGGAGCAGTCCGCCCAATCCGACATTATTGAAGTTGAACAATTCGGCCATCTGCACAAGATCGGCGTGATCGACATCCCAACATTCTATATTGATTTTCAAGCACTGCAGCAGGGTGACAAGAACTTTAAGAGCACGACGCGCGATGTGCGCAGGCTGCTGAAGGACCTAATGCAGGAGGGAGTGGATGGCGTGGTTATCGATCTTCGCGACAATGGTGGTGGCTCCCTGCAGGAAGCAAACTCCTTGACCGGTTTGTTTATCGACAGAGGACCAACGGTTCAGATACGGGGCAAGAGAGACCTCGTTAATGTGCTAAGTGACCAGGACCCGTTCACAACCTACGACGGGCCCCTGGTTGTGCTGGTAAACAGACTGAGCGCATCCGCGTCGGAAATATTCGCCGGAGCGATTCAGGATTATCAAAGGGGGATCATCATCGGCAGTCAGACGTTTGGCAAGGGAACGGTACAATCGCTCATTCCTCTCAACAGAGGCCAACTGAAACTCACCCAGGCAAAGTTCTACCGAATATCCGGCGAAAGTACTCAGCACCAAGGTGTTATTCCCGATATCTTCTATCCAGCCAGATACGACAGCGAATCCATCGGCGAGAGCACCCTGGATGAGCCGCTGCCATGGGATAGTATTCCGCCTGCTGAATTCAGTATCAAAGCCAATGTTTCCACCTACGTCCCCGAGCTTCGCGACCGTCACCAGGACCGAATAGAGGAGAATGCTGAATTCGATTATCTCAGCGGGGCTCTGGTCTACAGAAAGAATCGCAGTAAGGAAAAGTCTATCACTCTCAATCAGGTGGCGAGAATTAAGCGAAAAGAGGAAGCTGATTCTTTTTGGGTCGCGCTGGAGAACAAACGACGAGTTGCCAAGGGCCTTACTGAGCTCACCTCCCTGGATGAACTATCGCCCGCACACGAGGTCGCCGCCAATGAAACTCCTGCAAGTGGCATTACGCCGCCAAGTGAGAATGATGAGACTGGTGAGGCAAACCAGTTGGAAGGCAACGAACTCGCTGTTTTGACAGACGTCGAAACGCAGCAGCAGGAACCCGTCGAAGACAATAAGACCGAACCAAAAGAGGACGACAAAGAAGAGCCCGATCCTCTACTGGTGGAAAGTGGCAATATCCTCGCGGACCTGATTAACCTTAGCAGCAGCACTGCAGCTGAGAAGACACCTGGCCAGCCGATCTAGCCTGGGTCCGCCCAGAACTGATGGGGCCAGAGCTTGCCAGATGCTACAGGACCAGGCTCCCCAAAACTAAGTCGTTAGGTCAAAAGGAAGTCGCTGCCATGCTGATTCTGTACGTACCTTTGCCCATGCGACCAAGTTTCGCCACTAGTTGTTACCGTTGGCGCCGCTTAATCTCCTTGGCCACCTGCACCATAAAATCATCGAACGGCAATATAACCTGATCTTCTTCACCGTAGCGACGCCAGCTCACGGAGTTCTGCTTCTCTTCCCTTGCACCCACCACCAGAAGGTTGGGGATCTTTCTAGTGATACCGTTGCGGATCTTCTTTGCGACTGTTCCCCCTTCCAGACACAGTTCGGCCCGAATGAACTCGTCCCTTAGTCTATAGACCAGGGCTCTCGCATAGTCTTCGAATCGATCGGAAACTGTGATGATCTGAACCTGCACGGGGGCCAGCCAGGTGGGGAAGGCGCCAGCATACTGCTCTATCAAATAGGCCACAAACCGCTCATGGGTGCCAAGGGGCGCACGATGAATAACGTAGGGTCGTCTATCCGCACCGTGACTGTCGACATAGGACAGGTCCAGCCTTTCGGCAGAGAGAAAATCCAGTTGTACCGTGCTGGCTGTTTCACTCCGGCCTGTAACAAAGGGTAACTGCACGTCGATCTTGGGACCATAGAAGACCGCCTCCCCAACCCCATCGACAAAATCGAGCCCCTCCTCTTCCAACACCTCCTGCAGCAACGATTCGGTGAAAGACCAGGCTTCCGGATCGTTCACATAGATCTCATCGCGACGTGGATCATCAGGATCGTGTCTGGACAAGCGTAAAAAGAAGTTGTCGATTCCCAAAAGATCATAGACCTGGCGGTACATGCGCAGCACGCTCTTCAACTCGCCTTTGACCTGTTCGGCCGTACAGTAGATATGGGCATCGTTCATGCACATGCCTCTTACCCTGAGCAATCCACCAACGGCCCCGGAATCCTCAAAACGATACACCTGCCCATATTCCGCGAGCCGCAGCGGCAGATGCCGGTAGCTTCTCGGCCTGGATGAATAGATACGGTGGTGGTGCGGACAGTTCATCGGCTTCAGCGCATAGGTTTCCTTGACCAGTTGGCTATTGCCCGATTCATCCACACGTCGCTCACTGAAATTCATAAGGGGATACATGTGTTCCTGATAGTAGGGAAGATGCCCGGTTTTGTAATATAAATCCGCTTTGGCGAGATGGGGTGATGCCACCCGCTGGTAGCCCGCCTTGAATTCCAGCTCCTTCATCAGCTTTTCCAGTTCGTCACGAATGGCGGTACCGTTGGGCAGCCACAGAGGTAGCCCCTTGCCGATTTCGTTATCCAGCATAAAGATGTCCAACTCCCTGCCCAGTTTCTTGTGGTCCCGCGCCTGCGCTTCCTGGTACGCATTCACCCGCTCAGCCAGCAACTGCCGGTTTTCGAACGCCCACCCATAGATGCGAGTCATCATCACGTTGTTGGCATCACCACGCCAGTACGCGCCGGCAACTGAACGAAGCTTGAAACAATCCGGCGCTATCTCAGCGCTGCTGTTCACGTGCGGACCTTCACACATATCGACAAAGCTACCGTTGCGGTAGAAACTGAGCTCGGTCAGATCTTCTCTCTGCATCAATTCCAGTGCGTATTCCTTCTTATACTCCTCCCCCATTTCGTCCAGTCGTTTCAAGGCAGCATCACAGGGCAAGTCCTCCCGGGCAAAGCGTTGCTCTTCTCTGATAACGCGCTTCATATTGCTTTCAAGCTGAGGGAAGTCAGCGTCAGTCACCGGTTCGGACAGCACGAAGTCGTAATAGAAACCATCATCGATGGCAGGCCCAAAACCCAAGGTCGAACCAGGCCGGAGCTGAAGCACAGCCTGCGCCAATATGTGTGCAAGACTGTGGCGAATTCTGTAGAGATCCTCATTATCGAATTTGTTCATCACGTTCCCCTGGTCATATGCAGAAAGTATCGCCCCTTTGTTCGACCGTTTTCAGGCAAAACAAACCCACTCGGTTGCCCGAATATTTTTTGACTGCTGCCTTGGGGATCTTTGGGATTGTCCGAAAGGCAGTTGATTCAACTTACCTTCCGGATACAGGGATTCTCAGGTAAGCTGACCCTTTGTCGTGGTCGTCGTACCCGTAGTGGTTATGTTAGATCCTACACGCCTGAGCGAAACGGGATCGATTTGGTTAACGGTATTCATGATTCAATATTAGCGCGATTCAGCTTTGATGCCAAGTGACTATTCGTCCCTGCCCCCTACGGCAGACCCCACTCCCTGCCTTCCGGCAGAAGCACCTGGTTTACCAACGACTCACTGAATCCTGGGCTACGTCACCCAGTCTCGTCCAGATCTTTCGAGACAATATCGTAGGCATTTTGAATCTCCTTGAACCGGTCCTGCGATACCTGGGCGAACTCCCGTGGAACACCTTTGGCGTGAATGCGATCAGGGTGATACTGCATGGCCAGTTTTCGATACTTCTTCTTCACTGCGCTCTTACTGTCCCCCTTACTGCAACCCAAAATCTGGTAGTACTTGCCGACATCATTCGGGGTGCCCGTAAACCTGCTTTTGATCTGCCGATAGCGATCTTTCAAGCCAAAAATGTTGACAGCCACCAGAATCAACTGCTCCTCGGCAGCGTGCATCTCACCATCGGCGTAAGCTACCAACAACAGTAGCTCGATCATGGAGACCAATACCTCCTCGGAATTTCGGAAATGATCATGGAACTGCTGGGCGAACTGTCCGAAAGAAGTGTCGGAATCCTTGGCCTCATTGAAGATACCGATGGCAAGCTGGCGTGCCTCACCGTTGAGCCTTAGACTGTTTTGCATCACAGATTCGATAACTCGAATCTCCGCCTCGGTTACCACACCATCAGATTTGGCCAGTTTCCCTAACATGGAAAAGGTGGCTATAAAGTAGATACTCTGATTTGCTTCCAGAGTCGAAAAGGTTAAGGAGGTCCCTTGGTCAAGTACGTGATGACCCAGCACCGCGCCGATGATGGCGCCTAACGGTCCACCCAGCACAAACCCGATGCCGCCCCCAAGGATCTTGCCGCGCCAGCTCATCGAGCAAAAACGGGTTCATTACGAAAGTCGTCAACAGTTTTTCCGTGGCCCGGACCTACCGAGACTTCCGTCATACCGCCTCGCCCCCCATCAGTTCCAGTATTTCAGCGGTCCGCTCCTTCATCAATGCGATATCTCCCCTCGACTCCACATTCAAACGCACCACTGGTTCAGTGTTAGATGTGCGCAAGTTGAAACGCCACCGATCGAGATCCATGCTGAGCCCATCGATAAAGTCTATCTCCAGCGCGTCCTTCTCATAAGCCGCCTTGACGCTGTCCAGAACAGCAGCTGGATCAGGGATGCGCCGGTTGATCTCCCCGCTTGCCGGAAACCTGGCCATACGCTCCCTCACCAGTTCTGCCAGAGATGCTCCTTGCCTGGAAATCAACTCTGTAACCAGCAGCCACGGTATCATGCCGCTGTCGCAATAGGCAAAGTCCCTGAAATAGTGATGCGCGCTCATTTCGCCACCGTAGACAGCGTCCTCGCTACGCATTCGCTCCTTGATAAAGGCGTGTCCCGTCTTGCTGCACACAGCCCTGCCACCCAGTTTCTCGACGATATCCACCGTATTCCAGGTGAGTCGTGGATCATGAATCACCGTGCCCTTTCCTAACTTTTTCAAAAAGGCGTCCGCCAACAATCCAACGATGTAGTATCCCTCCACAAAGTCACCGTTCTCGTCGAAGAAGAAACAGCGATCGAAGTCACCATCCCAGGCAACGCCCAGATCAGCACCACTTTCCTTTATGGTTTCGATGGTGACCGGCCTGTTCTCCTCTAACAACGGGTTGGGCACACCGCTTGGGAAGCTACCATCCGGATTATGGTTGAGCTTTACAAACTCGAAAGGCAGGTGCTCCGCCAACTGATCGATGACATTTCCAGCCCCCCCATTGCCGGCGTTAACTACTATCTTAAGGGGTTTTAGCTTGTCGATGTCGATGTATTGGAGCAGATGCTCTATGTAACTGGCGCTGTGATCCAATGAACGTTGCTTACCTTTGCGCGCTGCATTGACAAAGTTCCCCTGCTCCGCCTTCTCCTTGATTTCAAGCAGTCCGGTATCGCCGCTGATGGGTCTCGATTGCTCACGCACAAATTTCATACCGTTGTAATCCATCGGGTTATGGCTGGCCGTCACGACGATGCCGCCATCCATCCTGTAATGGAACGTGGAAAAATAGATCTCTTCCGTGCCACACAGCCCGATATGAAAAACATCCACCCCACTGTCCAGCAATCCACCCACCAGCGACTGGCAGATCGATTCGCTGGACATTCGAATATCGTGGCCGACCACGACTTTCTCAGGCTGAATCTGCAGAGCATAAGCTCTTGCAATGCGATAGGCGATATCCTCATTGAGTTCATCGGGGACCCTTCCCCGCACGTCGTACGCTTTGAAACAGGTTATTTCACGGGACAAGAATTTGCTCCTTTACAATCAATGGCTTGCGAAGCCCTGGGAAAATACTGGGAAAACAATGGGAATACTATTATCACTCAGATCCTTACTGCAGGACAGTCAGATCTAGCGATAGTGGATCACGCGCAGGATCTGAAGCGATGCGCGGCGCCAGGAGGAATACAGCCGTTCACTAACTCAACTAAGTCGCGTTTCAACACTGGCAAGCCCACCACCTGCTGAAGCGGCTACCGGTCTGGCAATAAAGAATCCCTGGAGGAGGTCACAGCCAAGCGCGATGCAACACTCAAGTTCTTCTCTCGTCTCGATACCTTCAGCAACCACTCTTACACCCAGATCATGGCAGGCCTCGACCATGGATCGAACCAGCCTCTGTCGCACACTGCATAGACTTATACCGAATATCAGACTCATATCAAGCTTGACGATGGTCGGTTGCAGCGTTGCGAAGCTACTTAGGCCGGCATAACCCGCTCCCAGGTCATCCAACGCGATTCTGAAACCAAGGGAGCGAAGCTTGTTTAGTTTGTCCGCCACGGCAGGCTCTCGATCAATCGATTCCCGTTCAGTGATTTCGAGCACTATCCTGCCGGCCAAATTCGTGAAAAGAGAATCACCTGCTCCCAACAACTGGTCAGTCAGGTCAAAAGGGTGCAGATTCACGAACAGCACCGCATGATCACCTACATCGGCGATGGGTTCGATTGCCTTCTCTCGAACAATGCGCCCAAGCTCGTGCAACCGATCGAGATTTCTTGCGGCATCAAGGATGGCTTCCGGACTATTCAGCTTCTCTTGTTCGCTTCGAAGAAGGCATTCATAGCCAAACACGGTGCCATCTTCAGCGTTGACGATGGGCTGGTAAGCAATCCACATATTCTCGATCGCTGTCTCGAACGCATGCTGCAAACCCAATATATCTCCGGGACGTAAGTCCTGTTGTCCGGAGAGTTCCATCGCATGACGTTTGAAGACGGCAATTCGATGACCCAATGCCGCCTGTTTCACCGTTTCGATCAATTTACGCCGTTCCACGGATTTAGTGAGATAACGGAACGCACCCAATTCAACTGCTCTTTGTGCAGACTCCAGAGACGGTGTCCCTGTTAGGAGTATGACTGGGATATCAAGATTGAACGCTCTAATGGCTCGAATAAGTTCTAGTCCATCCATCTCAGGCATAAGGATATCACTTAGCACTACATCGAATGACTCGCTCTGCGCTTTCTCCAAGGCAACCGTTGGATCCTGTTCAGTCACAACATCGAATTCAGCATCGAGGTTCAGCATTCGAGCCGTAATTCTGCCGACGGCGCGCTCATCATCTACGACCAGGACCCGTGTCAATCTATTCTGTACAACTAAGTCATCCATGTATTCTTCCCTGCACTATTGTGCGGCGGCGTTCGTCGGAAGCGTGAACCAGAACCGACTTCCCTCACCTACCTTGCTGTCAACATCCATGACACCTCCCAGAGACTCTGATGCCAACAGGCAGAATGTCAGTCCCAGACCCGATGATTCGAATCTTCCCTGCGTCTTATTTCCCGACTGTCCAAACTTCTTGAAGATCTTCTCGTGGTAATCGCTGGAAATGCCGGGGCCATTGTCCTGCACAGACACTTCCAGGCGGTCTTTACCCTCTTTAACACTCACACAGATTTCGCCGCCCCTCGGGGTGAACTTGAGCGCGTTACCCAACAAGTTGGTAATGATGCGACGCACCACTTCTTCGTCACAATAAGCACTGGGGTTGTCTGTCCGGCAAACTGTAGTAACGGCATGGGCTTTGCTGAGAGTACTCAGATCCTTGACCACACTATCTACTATCTCCTTCACGTCACACTTCTCGATCTTCAGTACCATTTTGCCGTCTTCCAGACGACTGATATCCAGTAGATTGTTGATCATGGTTGTCAGCGTGTTGGCGCTGGCGAGTGCATCGTTAATATCCTCTTTGCTTTCACGGTCCATCTGGTCACCCAGATTGTGCAACAGCAAGCCGAGTGCAGATCGAATAACAAGTAAGGGCGATCGCATGTCGTGAATCACCATATTGACCAGTCCATCCCGCAATTCTTCCAGTTCCTGCAGTTGCCTATAGTTCTCTTCCAGTTGGACATGAAGGTTGTGAATCTTGAGATGGTTTTCAACTCGAGTGATGACCTCTTCGGCGTCGAACGGTTTGGTTACGTAGTCTACTCCGCCCGCATTGAAAGCCTTAACTTTGTCGAAGGTGTCAGTTAGAGCACTGACAAATATCACCGGAATATCCCGATAGCGGTCGTCCTCCTTTAGCTTTGCGCAGGTTGATATGCCGTCCAGGACGGGCATGTTGATGTCCATCAGGATTAGATCCGGCAACTCGTACTCAACTGCGCGCAGAGCATGGTGACCACTTGGCACCGGACGCGGTCGATAGCCTCTCTTCTCCAACATCTGCACCAGAACCTTCAGGTTTGCAGGCGTGTCGTCGACAACGAGGATTGATGCTCCTTCACTTTTCATAGTCCAATTTTCTCTTCAGGTTCTGCTGCAAGCGATTCAGGACAGTCGCGTAGCAGTTGATACGGCCGCTCCTAGATCTCAGCATCGGACACCGGTAACAGATCGAGAATCTTGTCATACTCGAAATTCGATGCCATCGCGCTAAGTCCGGAAATGGTATCCTCGTTCAGGACATCGAATTCTGCCAGGTAACGTATAAAAGCTGCCTGATCGCCCCTTAGTATGGCTAGTCGGAGAGTACGAACCTGGTTAGAGTCCAACGAGGCGAGTACTTCCTTTCCCCCAACAGTTAGATCCGTGACAGTGGGAGGGCACTCGGATTGAGTCCTGTAATGAACTCCGGTCACCCCGCCGATCTCATCCAGAATCTCCCTCAGTAGGAACGGCTTCTTTATAAAACAATCTGCACCAGCATCCATCGCTGCGGCAATGTCAGTGTCAAAGACGTTGGCGCTGAGCATCATTACGTTGACCTCATCCCCATGCCTCTTCTTTATCAGTCGGGTAGCTTCCAGGCCGCCCATGTCGGGCATTTGCAGGTCCATGAGTATGACACGGGGTGAAAAGGACGCCGCCAGCTCGATCGCTTCCACACCACCCGAGGCCTGCTCGATCTCGAATCCCACCGTATTCAGCAACTGATACAAGACAAGCCTCGCGTCGGCGTCGTCATCTACGATCAGAATCCGTGGCACATCCTGATCGGGCGCCAAAGTATAGATCTCGGCGCTCGAAAGGCTCGCGTAGGCTCCCGAAGCTTCACGTAACGGTAATGTGATGCGGAACAGCGTGCCCCGACCCAGTCTGCTCTTCACGTCAATCGTTCCGCCCATAAGGTCGACGTAGCTCTTGCAGATTGCCATGCCCAGCCCAGTGCCTCGCGCCGAATCCGTTCGTTCCTGCAACTGCTGGAAAGGCTCGAACAGCCGATTCATATCTGCCTTGGCGATACCGCGTCCAGTATCTGAAATCTGCAATATCAGGTGCTCGTTCGATTGGTCCCGTGTCACCTTCAGCTTCACGCGACCCGCCTTTGTGAATTTGATGGCGTTGCTAAGCATATTGACAATGATTTCCCGAAGCTTGGTCTCATCACCCACTATATAGTCGGGAAGATGTTGATCCAGAACCACAGTCAGGCTCAGCCCGGCAGCTTCAACCTGGCTCCTTAACATTGATTCGATCGACTGGCACAGATCCTTCAGATTGACTTCTGCATCCTGCAGTGAAATCTGGCGTGCCTCAATCTTCGACATTTGCAGCACATTGTTGATCAGCTCAAGCAGGTGCTTGCCATTGCTGACGATAGCTTCCATGTTACTTCGCCCTACAGTTGTCAGCTCACTGCTTTGCGTAAAGACCTGGGCGAATCCGAGAATCGCATTTAAAGGTGTGCGAATCTCGTGGGACATGTTGGCAAGAAACTCGCTCTTGGCTTGATTGGCCGCATCCGCCCTGAATATGGCTTCGCGTTCGGCCTGTTTGATTCTTCCTTTGTGCCAGATATAGATGATTGCCGCGAATGCCAATACCAGGTAGGTCAGGTATGCCCACCAGGTTCGCCAGGGAGCCGGACTGACAGAAAGCTCAATCGTCAGCTCATCCTCACTCCACAATCCATCATTGTTCGACCCTTTTACGGACAGAGCATAGTCACCGGATTGGAGATTCGTATAGGTTATCCGGTGTCGGCCTCCGCTGCTTATCCAGTCCTCATCAAAACCACGCAACTTGTATTGAAACTGGTTTGCACCTGGGTCCGTATAGTCCAGGGCAGCGAATTCGAAACTGATGACGTTATCCTTATAGCCGGTCTCAATTCTGTTGATCAGACTGATCCCCGTACCAAGGTCGACGGGTTTGTTGAGTATCTGGAAGCCGGTTAAAACTACGTTGGGGGCATAACGGTTACCATATTCGATCACCGGATCGATGATGTTGTAGCCGTTGATGCCGCCGAACAGCAAGTGGCCGTCTTTGGTTTTGAATGCGGCACCCCCATTAAAGTCCGGGCCCTGCAAGCCGCGGGTGGGGCCATAGTTGACGCTGCTCTTCTGCTCAGGGTCAAGTACCGTCAGGCCTCTGGTTCCGCTTATCCAGATATTTCCTTCACCATCTTCAAGCATGCCGTACACGGCATTACTGGCCAGACCATTCCTTCTATCGTAACGCTCAAATTCGATTGCCGCCGAGTCTTCCTTGATCACCCATCGATTCGCACCGGAATCTTTGGTTCCTATCCACATCGAATCCTCAGTCTTCAGCAGCGAGATCACACCGTTGCTGCTCAAGCTGCTGCTGTTGCTCGGCTCATGCTGCAGTTGAATCACCTGTTCTGTGTGGGGATCGAAGATATTGACACCACCGCCGTCGGTCGCCAGCCACAACCGGCCACGGTCGTCCTCCGCTATATCCACGACGCGCGGATCGCTCAGTTGATACTGTTCACCGTGATATCTTGGATAGCTTACAAACTGACCGTCTCCTTGCCACAGGTTGATACCCGCCCCGTAGGTTGTAATCCACACCCTTCCGTCGTTGGCGACAAACATCTTGCTGATAGCATTGCCGCTAATGCTGCCGGCACTATCACTGGTTGTAAAGGCCGTGAAGCGTTCCAGCTTGCTATCGAATTGATTGAGTCCACCATTCAGGGTCCCAACCCAGAGCATATCGTCACTATCCACCAGCAGCGACATCACTCGGTCGTCACTCAGACTACCCCGTTCATCTCGCTGCTGCTGATAGTGCTGAAAGGTCCCGTGTTCACGATCAAATCGATTCAGGCCACCTCCCCAGGTGCCAATCCAAAGCTCGCCGCGCTGACCTTCAGCAAACGCGGTGACCACGTTGCTGCTGAGACCCGACCTTCTATTGAAATGGGGGATCCTCTCTATATTCGCATTCCACTTGTCGAGGCCCCCATAGGTGCCTACCCATAGGACGCCACCGCGGTCCACCATGGTCGTGACCACTCGATTGTCGCTGAGACTGTTCGGGTCAGAGGGGTCGCTGGTATAGCGCATCAAACGCCGTTGCTTCGGCAGCCATAGATTCAGGCCGGCATCGGATGCAATCCAGATCCGTCCCCGCTGATCCTGGCTAATGCTGCGAATGCGATCGGAACTCAATCTCTCGGGATCGTGTCCGTCTCGTCTCAAGTGCTGGACCTGGCCAGATTCCGGATCAAGAATGGAGATGCCTTTCTCGCTGCTACCCATCCAGATGTTTCCGTCGTTATCTTCGAACAGGCAGCGTATTTGATTGCTACTGATACTGCCTGGGTCATCCGGATCATGCTGGAAGTGACTGAAGTGTTCGCCGTCTGCCGCCAACAGGCTAACGCCGCCGCCATCAGTCCCTACCCATATTCGCCCGTTATGGTCCTGGATAACGGCTCTGACCCTATTGTGAGCTAGACTGGTCGGATCATCCGAATTGAAGCGAAAGTGCCTGAACTCTTCGCTGTTCGGGTTGTAACGATCCAGACCGTCGCTGGTCGCGAACCACAGAAAGCCATCGTGATCCACCAGCACGCCGCGCACCTGGTTATGACTTAAGCTGTTGAGATTCCTGTCACCGTGAATCAGTCGCTTGAATGTGCCATCAACCGGATCATAACCGGTGACTCCGCTCTCTGTAGCGATCCAGATATAGCCTAATCGATCCTGAACCAGGTCCCAGATCCAGCCATTGGAGAGGCTGTTCTCATCGTCAGCATCATAGTCAAAGACCTCAAACGTATAGCCATCGAAGCGATTCAGCCCTGACTGGGTTCCTACCCAAACAAATCCTTGCGTATCCTGCATCAGGCTCATGACAGCAGTCTGGGATAGCCCCTGTTGGGGGCCCAGTCGATCGAACCTGATGTTCGGACGCACGTCGGATGTGGCCACAGTGGACGCAGCCGCTGCACCGGCACTCAACAGGATGGTCAGTAAGACCGTGGAGAGGCCACGGTTCCGATTGGCCGTGAGGAGGATCTCTGCCAGGGCGGTTATAGCGATAATCAGCCGGCAAACGCTTAGTCTAGTGTCAAGCACATCGATTATTTGGCGTTGCTTTGGCATAGTGACGTCGTCCAATGATGCAACACCAAACATTGTCGCCCAAGCTTAGGAAGAACAAAACCCACAAGATCACCTGAGCCTTATCGTTTGTTCTATTCCTGAGGTACCGGTCGAGTGATACTGATCGAATTGGTGAGGCGCAGGTCGTTCCAGAGAAAGCCGTCGTTCCACAGGTAGCCGTCATTCCATAGAAACCCATCATTCCACAGGTAGCCATCGTTCCAGAGAAAACCATCATTCCAGAGAAATCCATCGTTCCAGAGAAATCCATTGTTCCATAGAAATGCGTCATTCCATAGGAAGCCATCATTCCACAGGAAGCCGTCTGCATCCATGATGTAGAAACTGCCATCGGCATTCATATTGGCCCTGCCGCCGTAGTGGGCAACATCGTCGAGATCGCTCGCTACATCAATACCTTTGTTGGCACAGCCGCTGCTGGTGCTGTAAACGGCTCGATACGCATTTATCATCCCGGCGCCCTGCTGAAAAATACTGTAAAACAGGCTGCCATCCGCCGTTGTCCCGGGGGAAGCGCTGGCCATCAATCGGCATTTCACATCATCTGGCGACAGGTCTGCATCGAATTGCAGCATCAAGGCGACCACGCCGCTGGTCAATGCTGCAGCCTGGGACGTGCCGGACATCTGGTAGAATTGGTAGCCGTCATGGAATTCCGGATGCATGCTGGCCAAAACGGTGTTGTGCTTCATAAGGCCTATCATATGGCCGCCCGGTGCAACCAGATCGGGCTTGACGAACCCTTCATAGGTCGGCCCGGCGGACGAAAAGGATGTCAGATAATCATCAGTGACATCGTCAGGAGAGTAGTTGTCAGACATTGCACCGACGGTAATGACATAAGGCACATTGCCGGGTACACCGACCGTCATGGGGCCCGGACCGGTGTTGCCTGCAGACGTTACTACCACGATGCCGGCCTGAAATGCTGCCATAACTGCCTGGTTGAGGGGGTCATCCCAATAATAGGATCGGACCGGTCCACTCAAGGAAAGATTCAACACCCTGATTCCGTATACGTCCTTGTAGGTGACCACGAAATCAATGGCCGATATCACCTTGACGTAGGTACTGAACCCATCTCTGTCAAATGCCTTTACCACAACGATACTGGCATCCGGTGCTATTCCGTTGTACGCCCCGGTCAAGTCGCCATCGACGTCTGGAGTTGGCTTGCTGCTGGCCATTACGCTGGTCAAATGGGAACCATGTCCATACTTGTCCTTTGCGGACGAACGAGTTGCGTGTGACTAGGACCTTGATGACTTTGAGGAATTCTTTGATGACTTTGACGAAGACTCTGAGGATGACTGAAATGAATTTAGGAGTGACCCAACTGAGGTCCACGAATACCAGGAGTCATCTCCGTCTTCCTCATCAACACCACTTAGTTCCACCAAGGAGGAGCTCGACACATCAAAGATAGCCAATAAGCGGTTGTCTCCTCTTGTGTTTTCAATTAGCGGGTGATGATATCCAAGGCCTGAATCCACCACAGCAATAGTGATCCCGTCTCCAGTGATGCCTTCGAGATGCAACTGATCAGCCCGCACCTGGCTTGGGTAGAACGTATCCCTTTGTCTGCCCTGCTCGACATAACCCCTATCTTTCGCCGACGTCATCAGATCCAAGTCCGGGTAAATCCGCCTGACATTTCGATGGTGATACAGTTGATCGTACTGATCGATCGTCAGCCTGGCTGCTACTGCCTTGATGATCGTCAATACCTGAGTTACTTTCGCACCAGTGCTTTCCACTGCCATTCGAGCCTTTGCCAGTGAATAACCTTGGATGATATATGGCTTGCTCTGTGATGAGACATTGTCATTGTAGAGCACCAATGCAACGCTCAATGGTATTGCGGCAACTACAAGAAGCGGTACCAGACGTACCCATTTCAGGCCAATATTCCTTTTGAGCGACTCCATCATCATGTCACCTTACAACGGGATTTGGTCACCAATATACAGGGGCCATGTAAGGGAAATGTGTGCCCAGTGTTTTTTTTGTAACCGCCATGTATACGACCCAGAGCCCATCAAACATGTGCCGCGCCATCCATGAGGCTACCTACTGATGCAGTTCCGCAGCCCTTTGTAAAGGGCGGATAGATGTAGATATGAACTATTATGGAGCAATTACAATTGGGATAAACCTTCGAGCGCGTTTATCCGATGAGCGGTACATCAATTGTGCCCGCCTTACCTGTGGTCGATTCAGATCCTTGCAGGCGTGTTTATAGCTGATATCAGGTATGCAATAATCAATTGACAATAGCAATGCTAGGGGTAGCCATGGCACCTCAGGGAACATGTATTCTGGTGGTGGATGACGATGAACGTGTCTGCCGGATACTCAGACGCTACCTGGGGACAGAAGGATTTCATGTAGTTACCGCCAACAATGCCGATGAGATGCGAGAACAGCTGCATCTGGCAGAATTGGTTGTATTGGACCTGCATATGCCCGATTCCCATGGCCTGGACCTGACCAAGGAAATCAGACATAAGCGACCAAAGCTCGGCATCATCATACTGACGGGTAGCACCGATGCAGTAGATCGAGTGGTAGGACTCGAGGTGGGTGCTGACGATTACGTGAGCAAACCCTTCGATGAACGAGAATTGCTGGCCCGAATTCGCAGCGTGTTACGTCGTACTCAAGAACAAATGGGCACAGACGATGACCAGCCATCGACTTTGAGATTCGCTAATTACACCCTGAATCTTGATAGCCATCAGCTAATGGATGACGACCGTGATATCGAATTGACCAGCCGCGAGTTTGCATTACTGTCATTACTGGCCAGGAGCAAGGGCAGAGTACTGACTCGTGATAGAATAATGGACGAATTGTCGGACCGCGATTGGATGCCATCCGACCGAAGCGTGGATCAGCTGGTTGTCAAGTTACGAAGGAAGATTGAATCTGATCAAAAGCACCCCGAATTGATCAAGACGATCAGAGGAGCAGGTTACAAGTTCGACACGGTAGTCGAGGGATCAGCATAGATCTCGTTGGGTCGGATTCGATCAATCATCTGATCCGACCGGCATATAGCGCAGTGATTTAAGATTAACCCCCACCTCCACATCCGTTTTGAGCATCACCAACTGCCTGCTGACCTCGGCATCACGACGGTGCTGTTGAACCCTTGCGACGTGTTTATCCGATGGTTCCGCACCCAGTATCGCATCCAGATTGCCGTAACGATCCAGCAATTGGCCCGCAGTCTTGGGCCCAACCTTCGGCACCCCCTTAATGTAATTGGTTGCAGCGCCGCTCATCGCCCAGTAGTCGATCAGTTGGTCCGGTCTGACGCCGAACTTCTCCCTCACATGCTCGGTTGTCAGGAATCGGTCCTTGAAATGATCGAACACCGTGACCCCATCCCGCAGTAACTGCAGGTACATGCGATCGGTCGACAGGATCACCACACTACCGCGTCTGTCAGTTATGCCACGAGCCAAGGTGGCGATGACATCGTCCGCTTCGTAGCTTTCCACCGATACAGTAGGTACGCCAATCTCCAAGAACGCCCCTTCAAACTGAACGAGTCCGTCCAACAGAGGTGCCGGCGTAGGTTTCCTGTCCGCTTTGTATTCCTTGTACAGCAGGTGGCGCCAGGTTGTATCGTGACTCTCGAAGACGCAGCAGGCGTGACTGGGTTGGTGCCTTCGCAGCGCCCGTTGCATGGATTGGGTGGCACTGGTAACGATTTCCTGGAGCTGCTGCCCGGCGTCTTCGTGTGGGCGCGCCTCATAGATCCTGCGTATCAGGTTATAACCGTCGATCAGCAGAACATGAGGCGTCATTCCTTACCTCTGCTTGGGCTAACTCAGTACCCGATCGCCGCACCTTCGTTGCGAGGGTCCTTCATGCCGTAGATCACGCCATCGCGGTAAAGGATTGAGTTGGCGTCCCCGAAACCTCGTCCCCAGCGTGCGGCACGCAAGTTGCGGTGTCCCATTTGCTGCAGTATTTTGAGGCTGTCAGGTGAGATACCGTGCTTGCCATAGCTGATCGAATCCGGTTTCCACTGATGGTGAAAACGGGGCAGCGACACGGCGTCTTCCAGGGTCATCTCATGATCGATAACATTGACAATTACTTGCAGGGCCGTAGTAATGATGGTCGAGCCGCCCGGGGAACCGGTAACCAGAAACGGCACACCATCTTTGGTGACGATGGTCGGTGACATGGAACTCAACATGCGCTTACCCGGTTCGATCGCATTGGCCACGCGCCCGATCAGGCCGAACTGATTGGGGACGTTTTTCTTGATGGAGAAGTCGTTCATCTCGTTATTGAGAAGGATGCCGGATCCGGCCGCTACGATCTTGCTGCCGTAGCCGCTGTTGAGGGTCGTGGTGAGGGCCACAACGTTGCCTTTACCATCCATTACTGAGAAATGCGTGGTCTCGGCACTTTCCTCCGGCCAGCTACCGGCCCCGATGGCTTCGCTGTCGCTGGCCCTATCAGGATCGAAGTCCCCGAACCTTTTGCGCGCGTATGCCTTGGAGGTGAGCGTGGCAACCGGTACGTTATAGAAATCCGAATCTCCCAGGTGCTCTGCTCTATCGGCATAGGCCCTTCTCTGTGCTTCCACCATCAGATGGATCAGTTGCGCACTGCCCCAGCCCAATGCCTTAACGTCGTACGGCTCCAGCATATTAAGCATCTGCACGATCAGTACGCCGCCGGAGGAAGGTGGTGACATGCCCCAGATATCATAGCCCCGATAGGTACCCTTGATGGGTTCCCGCCAGACAGATCGGTAATCGGCCAGGTCGGCCAGGCTGATGTCGCCATTGCCCCTCTGCATCTCTGCAACGATAAGCTTCGCTACCCTCCCCTTGTAAAAACCATCACGACCCTTTTTGGAAATCTCCTCAAGGGTGGCGGCAAGGTCCGGTTGCTTCCAGACATCCCCTGCGGCGTACGGCGTGCCATTTTTTGAGAACTTGGCCTTGGATGCCGGATAGGGTGCCATCGCCTGCAGCACGCGAGCGAACTGAGCGGCCAGATTGCGGGTCAGGGGAAAACCGTCTTTTGCCAGCAGGATGGCTGGCGCCATCACCTCTTTCCTGGACTTGGTGCCATGATGCTGCAACAGCAGAAGTAAACCGTCCACCGTGCCGGGCACGCCGGAGGCCTTGTGAGTACGTGTGGAAAGACCTCTGATTACATCTCCATCTGCGTCCAGGTACATATCCCGGCTGGCGGAGCCGGGGGCAGTTTCACGATGATCCAGGATCAGCACTTCGCCATTTTCAAGACGGATGACTGCAAATCCACCACCGCCGATATTACCGGCCGAGGGGTAGGTCACCGCCAACGCAAATCCGGTGGCTACCGCCGCGTCGATCGCATTGCCACCGGATTTTAGGATTCCCACACCCACCTCGGATGCCAGGGCTGAGCGAGAGGTGACCATGCCGTTCTTTCCCTGCACCGCTTCCGGGCTGGCAGCAACGACCGGCAGCGCGACGAGGGCGAACAGAATCGTAATTATTCTCATGCTAGGACCGTCTTGACAAATTTCAGGAACTGCTCGAATGGCCCAAGCTTAGCATGACTGATAGCAGGTTTCATAAGCAACGCTATTCAGGCTAATATCACTTTCGATTCATCAATTAGTCACCCTGAGGACACTGGTGGATATTCGACTCAGCCCCAAAGAAGCTCGCAGATTATCCCTGCAAAGCCAGGGGTTACTGCGTCACAACCAGTTTGGACGCGGCAGGAATGCACTGGTACGGGCGGTCGAACAGCTTGCTTACATTCAGATCGACACCATCTCGGTGATAGAACGAGCCCACCACCACACCTGCTGGACCCGGGTGGACAACTACACTGCCAGGATGCTGGATCAGCTTCAATGGCGGCACAAGAAGATCTTCGAATACTGGTTTCACGCGGCATCCTACCTGCCCATGAGCAACTACCGCTTCTTTCAACCATTGATGCACAGCAGAGGGAACCAGAACACTCCAAAACGTGATCTGAAGATGCAGGAATACGTGCTGGACAGAATCCACGCCGAGGGACCCCTGCAATCCAGAGACTTTACAGATCACGACCATCGCAGCAGTGGCTGGTGGAACTGGAAACCTGCCAAGGTCGCCATGGAAACACTGTTCATGAGGGGAGACTTGATGGTGGTTCGAAGGGATGGGTTCCAGAAGATCTATGATCTAACGGAAAGGGTCCTGCCCGCTGACATCGATCTGACCCTTCCCAATGAGGAGGATTGGCATCGGTTCCTGGTCGAACAGATGCTAACTGCGCTGGGCCTGGCTTCGGACAACGAACTGGCCTATATCAGGCTTGGCAGTCGCAGGATCAAGAAACAACGTATCCTGAATGGCACCCGGCGCGCCATTAGGAATATGTTAGAGGAAGGCAGCGTGGTGGAGGTCCTGGTTGGCGATAAGAAACGCTACACAACCAGAGAGCATCTGGATAATCTGCCTAGTCGAGTCGGTCGAAAATTGGTCCTCTTTCTCTCGCCTTTTGACAACCTGATCATCCAGCGCCAGAGAACGCTGGAGCTATTCGACTTCGACTACCAATTGGAATGCTACCTGCCCGATCAGAAGCGCTTGTACGGTTACTTCTCCCTGCCGATTCTGTGGGGAGATCAACTGGTGGGCCGGATGGATGCCAAAGCAGCTAGAAAGAACGGCGAGTTTCAGATCAAGAATCTGGTGCTTGAGAAGAAATTCACCCACTACGAGGAACTGGCCGAAGGCCTGTCAGACGAGATCGGCAGATTCGCGACCTTCAACGGGTGTGAGCGGATTTCAATCGACCGGACTGAACCAAAGCGTTTCAAGTCAATGCTGCGAACGGTCAGTCATTGATCCAACGGTTGAGTGTTACCAAACGGCTTTACCATAATTACCCAGGATTGTGCTGTCCTTGGAGATCAGAATGGCCTTCTCTTTGTGGGCCTCTGCAACGATTAATCGATCGAAAGGATCCCTGGTCCAATTGAGTCGCAACGCAATCTCGATCACTTCATCAGATATAGATTGGAGTAACTTGACACCAAGTCTGCGTTCCAAATCATTCAGAACTGCCGGGGCCTGCCGCTTCACTCGGCCGATCTCATAAAGATACTGCAGCTCCAATCTAACTATCTGAGACAAACAAATCTCATTTGCCTCGATCTCTGCTGCCGCCTTTGCCGATAGCTTCTCTACCAATCCGGCGTAAAGCCATACCACCACGTGCGTATCCAAGAAGATCACACCTGTCTGCCTTCATCCCATTCACCCACATGCAGATCAACCAGATCTTCTGGATCGCCCTTTATGCAGTCTCTTTTTTTCAGCTTGGCAAGTCTGTGTGGCTGTTCATCCAGCACGATCTTGACCTTGTGGCCATTTCGCTCTATCTCAACCGGGACACCGGTAGCTATAACACGATCGACTACCTTGAATAACTGTGCTCTAAGGGATGTAAGTGACATGGGCATAGTTTGAAACTCGATACGTACGCGTACATGAATGATAACCTGTACGGTACATATTGACACATTCCACGCTGGTTGTCATCAGGAGAGAAGTCGGTATTGGCTCCAATTGGCAAGGGTTCTATATCTGCTTATCCATGCCTGCCCAATAAGGCTCACGCACTTTGCGACGCTGAATCTTTCCGGAAGGCAGACGCGGCAATTCCGCTACAAAGTCTATGGAGCGAGGGCTCTTGTAGGCGGGCAGCATCTCACGGGAGAATGTGATCAGCTCCTCTGCCATCTCGTTAGACTCACTGTATCCCTCGTTGAGCTGCACCACGGATTTTACCTCTTCCCCCCACTCCTCATTCGGTATGCCGATGGTACACACGTCGGCAATAGCGGGATGTTTCAGCAGTACGTTATCCGCCTCCTGGGGATAGATATTGACGCCACCGGAAATTATTGTTTCGGCGTTGCGCCCGGTCAGAAACAGGTAGCCATCCGCGTCAAAATATCCCATGTCGCCGAGGGTGAAGAAATCGCCCATATAACTGTCAGCAGTCTTCTTACTGTCTTTGTAGTACTCGAATCGACCGACCTGAGGCGCTTGAAAGTAGATGGTGCCGATTTCTCCCTGCGGCACCTCATTGCCCTCGTCATCCACAATCTTGTTGTTATTGGCATCCGGCGCTTTACCCACACTGCCCGGCTTCTTGAGCCAATCTTCCGGCCCTATGAAGAAGCCGCCGCCCCCTTCCGTGGCGGCATAGTATTCATAGATCACCGGTCCCAACCAATCCATCATGGCCTGCTTGACGTGTACCGGACAGGGCGCTGCGCCGTGCAGGACATAGCGCAGACTGCTGGAATCATAGTTCGACCTCACCTCTTCCGGCAGACTGAGCAGGCGGTGAAACATGGTTGCTACCATGTGTGTATGCGTGATCTTGTACTCTGCCACCAGGCGCAGACATTCCTCCGCATCCCACCGGTCCATCATGACGATGCCAACTCCCTGGGCAATCGGGCTGAGGATGTTGAACGCCAGCGGTGCTGCGTGGTAACCCGGCCCTGTGCAGAGCGTTCTGTCGGTATCGGGGTTGTAGCCCGCTGCGCCGCCTGCCGCTGTGGCTACAGGTGCACGAGCCGCTGGGGCGGGTGCAGCCTGAGCTGGCTGTGTGGCGGCCTGCGCGGCACCGGCCTGTGCGGCAATTGCTCTCCTTAGGGCGACTCTGTCTCTGTAGACTCCTTTGGGGCGCCCGGTCGTACCGGACGTATACAACATCTGGCTGCCGCTGGTTGGATTGTCTATGTTGTGCGAAGGTTGCTGATCGACCGTCTCCTCGTAGTCCTCAAACCCCTCGATCTCACCCCCCACTGCCAGAGCGATTTTGACCCCACTGGCTTGACTCAGGGCCTGTTGTGCCGTCGTGGCACATTCCACATCAGCGACGAATCCCTTGGCCTCGCAGTTGTCCACAATGTAAGCGGCATCATCGCCGGTCAAATGCCAGTTTATCGGTGTAACGCGAAGGCCGGTGCGCATCGCTGCGTAGTAGACTTCCAGAAACTCACACCGATTGACTAACAATAAAGCCACAGCATCGTCCGGTTGCAGACCGGCTTGCCGAAAGACCCTCGCCAGTTGATTGATCCGGCTATTCAGTTGCCCAAAGGTTCGTTCTCCATAGACCGTTGTCACGGCCATACGCTCCGGTGCTTGCTGGGCGTGGTAGGCGATCAGCATGCCGGTGGTGGCCGCCTCTTGCTGAGTTATCTGTTCGGTTGAAGCTTCACTCATCGGCTAATTTCCTTCGCGCTCTCTAAGATCTTAGCTTAGTTCTGCGCCTGCACATCACTGGCACGACCCTCGCGCCAACCTTCGCAGAGAATACAACGACTAACCAGCGCTTGTATATGTTGCTGACCCTACTGACATCTTTACGATACAGAGGCGGCTCTGCCGGGAGAGATGTCGACTCAGTGGATATGAATGGTATCGCCAATCGGCTCGATGCACTGCTGGCCCTTGTTGCGGGAATTGCTCACATAGGTGGAAACTGGAATCACCTCGAGCGAGATATCCTCTTTCGGGAGCAGCATCTGCTGCAGCGTGTCGGCATCCGTTGCCCCATCCAGCCATTGGTCTATCTGGTCCAGGTCGAGACAGACCGGCATGCGAGGATGGATGAATGCCAGCGAGGGGTGAGCCTGGCAGGTGATGATGGTGCAACTTTCGATCACCTGGTCTCCCCGTTGCCACCGATCCCACAATCCCGCCAAGGGAAAGCCAGGCTGCTCGGCCGGGGTGATACAGTAGGGAACCTTGCCGCTGCTGGCCTTGCGCCACTCGTAATAACCGGATACGGGCACGATACAGCGACTCGATTTGAAAGGCTGCTGGAATGCCCGACTCTTGCTGAGACCCTCCGCCCGAGCGTTGAACATGCTGTATTTGGTCGTCGGTTCAGACACCCAGCTTGGCACCAGCCACCAGCGCATCTCCCTGATATCCCAGCCAGCAGCCGCACGTCGCCCCTGGCCGGATCCCTGTTGGGGACCCGATTGGGAACCCTGTTGGGAAACCGGTTGGGAATCAACGTGCGCGTGTGGTGAATCCTGCTTGGCGATGACCGGAATCTGCTCAGTAGGAGCGACATTGAAGCGATCATCCACACCGTAATCCATGCCGGTGATCTCCAGTAACAACCGGGTTAAGGGATCGCTGATGATGTTAAACCTGCCGCACATGACGCGCCGTCATCGTCTGGATTTGCCTGTGGTTGCTGGTTGTCGACCTTATTGCTTGCTTATCTCAGCAACCTGCTGCTGCTCCTCTGCGCTCAACTTCCAGCTCGCTGCTGCCGCGTTGGCCGAAACCTGATCCGGTGATGTCGCTCCTGCAATCACACTGGATATATAGGGTAGTGAAGCCAGCCAACTGAATGCCAACTCCAGCAGACTATGCTCTCTCTCCTCGGCAAACGCAGTCAGATTCTCCACAATTTCAAAATTCCTGTCCGACAAGGCTGTGGCTGCTCTGCCACCCCACTGTTCCAGGCGGGACCCTTGCGGCGGTGCTTCGCCGCGGGTGTACTTGCCGGTCAACATACCACTTGCCAACGGGAAATAGGGCAAGATCCCCAAGCCGAACCGCTGACAGGCCGGCACGACCTCTCGCTCGATCCGTCGATCCAACAGGCTATAGAGATTCTGGGCCGTGACAAATCTGTTCAGATTGCCACTACGGGCTGTCCACTCTGCATCGGCGATCTGCCAACCGCTGAAATTCGAGTTGCCGATGTAGCGGACTTTGCCCTGGCGAATCAGACTATCCAAGGCAGTCAGTGTCTCTTCAATGGGCGTAGATGCATCCGGGAAGTGCAGCTGATAGAGATCAAGATAATCAGTATCCAGCCTTTTCAAACTGGCTTCCACGGCGTTGATCAGGTAGCGGGGCGAGGCACCGCGCATCAGGTCCCCCTCACCCATAGGCGAACCAAATTTGCTGGCGATTACAGTTTCCTGCCTGCGGCCCTGCAGCGCTTTGCCAAGATACTCTTCGGACAATCCTGTTGGTCCATATGCATCTGCTGTATCGAACAGCGTGATGCCGGAGTCGATCGCTTTATCGACGATACTCTTGGTCGTGCCTTGATCGCAGCGTCGACCAAAGTTATTGCAGCCGATCCCTACCACCGAGACTTTGAGGCCTGTTGAGCCTAGATTTCGATATTCCATCAGTTGTCCTTATTTGATCCTAGTTTCCTGGCACTTGGTCTTAGTTTGCGGTACACAATTATCGAATATTGCCACCGCTGGGTTGATAAAAACAGTGATCATTTACTGTACAAGCTCGCCACATTAAGCTAATTTACCTTCTTGTCTGATCCAAGAAGAGAGTCCAGCCAATGCTGGTCTTTTTTTTTTGGATTGCGTTATGAGACACCTGGCAAACCTCAAAGACCTGACTCGCGACGAGATTCTGCAGATCCTGGACAAAGCCGCCGAGATCAAAGCGGACCCCTGCAGATTCGAAAGCGCGCTGCATCGCCAGACCCTGGCGATGATCTTCCAAAAAACCAGCACCCGTACCCGGGTTTCATTTGAAGTTGGCATGACCGAACTGGGCGGCCATGCAATCTATATCGACTGGGACACCTCAAATTTCGTGCTATCCGGAATTCAGTATGAGACTGAATACCTGTCCAGAAATGTCAGCGCCATTATGGCAAGATTGCTCCACCATGATGACCTGCAGAAGATCATCGAGGTCAGTAAAGTGCCGGTTATTAACGGCTGCTGTGAGAAATTCCACCCGTGCCAGGCTCTAACCGACCTGTTTACCATGGGAGAGCATTTCCAAGGGGGTCTCAAGGATGCAAGACTGACCTTCGTGGGTGTACAAAACAATGTCGCCAACTCCCTGGCCATCATCTGTGACAAGCTTGGTGTCGATCTGACCATCGCAACTCCGGCGCCGGACGACAGCAGCGACAACGGTGAATACCGTGATGCCGTCGTGGAAGATCTGCTGGCGAACTCCCCCTTTATCCATCAGACCGCGGACCCGCGAGAAGCGGTGCAGACAGCGGATTTTGTCTATACCGATACCTGGATCGACATGCAGTATTTCAATGATCCCAGCCTCGGCAAGGAGAACAACAGCAAACTCGACCAGTTGATGCCCTATCAGCTCAATGGCGAGCTATTGCAGGATATTGACTGCAGGATTATGCACGACATGCCCATCCATGAGGACTATGAGATCTCGGCAGAGATGGTCCGGGACCGGCGTGCCATCATATTCGAACAGGCTGAGAATAGACTGCATGCCCAGAAGGGACTGCTGTGGTGGATCTATCAGCAAACCGATTCAACTGCCGGTTAACCAAAACAGGCGCCGCTGACCCTAGTCCAGATAGATCCTCTCCAACAATTCTACCCAGTGGAGAACCGGCAAGTCCGTTTTCGTAGCTATATGTAACTGGCAGCCGATGTTGCCGGTGACGATCGCCTCCGGTTGGTCCACTTCCAGATTGGAGACTTTCCTGTCCAGCAGTTCCCCAGCCAGTTTCGGCTGGAGGATCGAGTAGGTTCCAGCCGACCCACAGCACAGATGGGTCTCTTTGACCGGTAACAAACTGATCCCGGCTCTCTCCAATAAAGTCTCTACCACACCGGTAACCTTCTGGCCGTGCTGCAGAGAACAGGGCGGATGGTAAGCAACTCGAATAGACTGTGGTTTAGCCGGGCCAGCCTGTATTTCCCTGATCAACACTTCGCTGACATCTCGAGTCAAAGCCGAGATCTTTGTCGCCTTAACGGCGTAGTCGGGATCGTCTTTGAACAGATCTCCATATTCCTTCACCTGCACGCCACATCCGCTGGCAGTAGAGATTATTGCCTCCACGCCATCCCCTACCAGGGGCCAACACTGGTCGATTAGTCGACGCATGTGCTTCCGGGCGGTTTGGTGCTGTGAAAGGTGATAGTCGAGCGCACCACAACAGGCCGCGTCAGCTGCGTAGACAGCACGGATGCCGAAAGCGTCCAACAGTCGCTCCAGGGCGCGATTGGTATTGGGTGTGGCGGCGGACTGAACACAACCGGTCAATAGCAGCATACTTCGTTGGTAGTGTTCCTTTGGTTGCGGTTCCAGGCTTTGCTGTGGAAATTCTTCCGGGACCTTTTTGTGGCCCGGCGGCGTAGACCGACCCGGGATTCGTCGGGCAAGCACGGCAGGTAACAGCGGCTTGAATATCTGCGCCGGTATCAAGAGTAATTTGAATCTGCCGGGAAACGGAACTACTCGGGTTAATAGCCAGCGGAAGATCCTTCCTCCAATGAATCGATTAACTCGGCGTTCGGCCAAGTTGCGCCCGATATCCAACAGTTTCCCGTACTCGACACCCGATGGGCAGACCGTCTCGCAAGCTCGACAGGTCAGACATCGATCCAGGTGCTGCAACGATCTCCTGCTGAATTGATTTTTCTCCAACAATATTTTGATCAGGTATATTCGACCGCGTGGGCTGTCCAGCTCATCACCCAACAATTGATAGGTGGGGCAGGTCGCGGAGCACAATCCACAATGAACACAACTGCGCAGAATTTCTTCAGCCTCAGCAACCTCTGACAGTGGCGCTAGAGCTTTGTGGATAATAGTTTGCATTTGCTAGAGATCTCTGAACATGCGTCCTTTGTTGAACAGGCCATGGGGATCAAAGCTCTGTTTTAAGCGTCTGTGAATCTGCATAAGTTCTGCAGATAGTGGATGAAATATCTGCTGTGAAGATGCGTGGTCCTGGGCATCACTCAACCTGCGAAAGAGTGTGGCGTGACCGACTTCGATCTGCGTG